>NZ_QUGN01000009.1:0-220224 GCF_003479085.1 Clostridium sp. AF19-22AC
ATTTTATTTTTTTAATTGTCTACTTGACGGGGAGCGGTTCACTCTATGAGCCGCTGCAGCCTGTTTATTCATTCTTCTTACATTTCCCCAAGCACTACTTCAGGTTCTTCTTCAACCGCCTCAGTATACTTCTCTAAGATGATCTTCTGGATCCGCTCTCTTGTGCCAGAGTTGATCGGGTGCGCGATGTCACGGTATTCACCGTCAAGAGCTTTCTTGCTCGGCATTGCGATAAACAGTCCTTTCTCGCCCTCGATTACCTTAATGTCATGAACTACAAATTCATCATCAATCGTAATCGAAACAACCGCTTTCAACTTACCTTCCTTTGCTACTTTGCGCACACGCACATCTGTGATTTGCATAATGTTCAAGTCTCCTTTCTCCGCCTGCATCGGTCCATTATCGAGCATCAGGCTCAATAAGTATAACCTTTATAATGCATACCGCTCGTTTTTCTCAACTACCACTTTCACACCATTCTCACCAACATGTCTCGTGTTTGCCCTTATCGTATCCCGACTCTCAACAACACAATTCTCGATGTAAGTATTGTCCCCAAGATATACGTCGTTCAGGATAATGGAATTCTTGATTACGCAGTTATTACCTACAAATACCTTTTTAAATATAACGGAATTCTCAACCGTTCCATTAATAATACTTCCACTTCCAACAAGGCTGTTCTTAACAACCGCCCCCGGATTGTACTTCGCCGGCGGAAGGTCACTCACCTTGGAGTTGACCGGCGGAAGTTCTTTGAAGAAGTAATTACGAACTTCAGGTCTCAGGAAATCCATATTCGTCTGGTAATATGCGTCCACTGTTGAGATGTTACTCCAGTAGCTGTTTATCTTATAACCGTATATTTTCTTCAGATTCTTATAGCGAATCAGAATATCGGTTACAAAATCATGTCTTTCCTCTTCTGCACAGTGCTCGATGAGGTCAATAAGCTGTCTTCTTCTAATCACATAAATACCCGTGGAAATCGTCTGTGAATGAGCCACCATCGGCTTTTCTTCAAACTCTTCAATTCTTGCGGATTCATTCATGCGGACGGTGCCAAAGCGAGTGGCATCCTCACCAGGAGCCAGTTCCTTGCATACAACTGTGATGTCTGCCTTCTTGGCGATATGGTACTCAAGCACCTTATTATAATCCAGCTTGTACACTGCATCCCCCGATGTAATGATGACATATGGCTCGTGGCATCTCTTGAGGAAATCCAGGTTCTGATAGATTGCATCAGCAGTTCCCCGGTACCAGTATCCATTCTCCGCCGTAATCGTCGGAGTGAATACATATAATCCGCCCTGTTTTCTTCCGAAATCCCACCACTTGGATGAGTTCAGATGTTCATTCAAAGATCTTGCATTGTACTGTGTGAGAACGGCAACTTTCTGTATATGGGAATTTGCCATGTTACTCAGCGCAAAATCAATTGCCCTGTAGCTTCCAGCCACCGGCATCGCTGCCACTGCACGTCTGGAAGTCAGTTCCTGCATCTTTCTGTTATTTCCGCCTGCTAAGATAATACCTACTGCTCTCATATACGATCACCTGCCTTTATTAATGTCTCACCACTTGCAAGCACTCCATCGCTGTAATCTTCTATGGATGTAACACCACTAATGGCGGTATTCTTCCCAATCTGCACTCCTGAAGGTATTTTTGAATTCTCCCCAATGGTCGCAAGTCCGCCGCTGTAAACACCCGGCTTCTCTTTATTCGGGACTTCACTTCCAATACCGATCACGACATCATTTCCAATCACGGTTCCTTCAGCGATGATTGCTTTCTCAATCACACAATTGTCACCGACTGTTACGTCTCTCATGAGAATCGAATCTTTGATCACACTGCCCTTACCAACGGTCACACCGCCTCCAAGCACAGAATTATGAACTTCTCCGTAGATCTCCGAACCGTTGCTGATGATACATCTGTCAACTACAGACTGTTCTGATATATACTGTGGTGGTAGATTGGCGCTGTTGGTATATATCTTCCAAAACTCTTCATATAAATTAAATTCCGGAATAATATCAATCAGTTCCATGTTCGCTTCCCAATATGAGCTGAGAGTTCCGACATCCTTCCAGTAGCCATTATACTCGTAAGCAAACATCCTCTTGTCATTCTCATGGCAGTATGGGATGATGTGCTTACCAAAATCACAGTTCGGCTGCTCTGAAAGCCTGATCAGTGCATCTTTCAGAACCGGCCAGCTGAATATGTAGATTCCCATAGACGCCAGATTGCTGCTCGGCTTCTCAGGCTTCTCCTCAAACTCCCTGATGCGGCTCTCCTCATCTGTAACGACAATACCAAAACGGCTTGCTTCTTCCATCGGAACCGGCATTGCTGCAATTGTAACGTCAGCCTTGTTCGCTTTATGGAAATCAAGCATTACCTCATAATCCATCTTGTAAATGTGGTCCCCTGAAAGGATCAGGACATAATCAGGATTGTATGTCTCCATGTAATCCAGATTCTGATAAATCGCATTTGCAGTACCTGTATACCACTCACTGCTTGTACTCTTCTCGTAAGGCGGAAGAATTGTCACCCCTCCGACATTACGGTCCAGATCCCACGGAATTCCAATTCCGATATGGGTATTCAACCTTAAAGGCTGGTACTGTGTCAATACACCTACAGTATCTACGCCTGAATTAATACAGTTACTCAATGGAAAATCAATAATACGGTACTTACCGCCAAATGCTACGGCCGGCTTGGCCACTTTTGCAGTAAGAACTCCCAGTCGACTGCCTTGTCCACCTGCCAGCAGCATAGCAATCATTTCCTTCTTAATCATGTCGTCACCTCATTTCTAGTTAGTTGTACCCATTATAGCACACTTTTCTCTTCCGCGCACAATTTTTACAATTTTTTAGCGGAACTCAATGCCTTTTTGTTAATCCTGCACAAAAAGAACATCTTTAAATTTTCCCCATATATAGTATAATATAAAAAGTAGTTATTGTTTATGACTAATTTATAGAATTTTTATTTAGGAAGGAATGCGTTTATGTATAAAATTGATTTCAATAAGCCGATTCATATCCATTTTATAGGGATTGGCGGCATCAGCATGAGTGGTCTTGCAGAGATTCTCATGAAGGAGAATTTTACAGTATCTGGATCAGATTCCAGAAAGTCACCACTAACTGAGCAGCTTGAGAAGAAGGGCGCCCAGATTTTTTACGGACAGAAGGCAGAGAATATCATCGAAGGTATCGACTGCGTTGTATATACCGCCGCTATTAACCGCGACAATGCCGAGCTGATAGAAGCTGTTGCGAAGAAAATACCGATGCTTACCCGTGCTGAACTTTTAGGGCAGCTGATGAAGAATTATAAGAATGCCATCGCCGTATCCGGCACCCACGGAAAGACTACAACAACTTCTATGATCTCTCATATTCTTCTTGAAGGGGATATGGACCCGACTATTTCCGTCGGCGGAATCCTTCAGGCAATCGGCGGCAACATCCGCGTAGGCAGCTCCGAGACTTTTATCACAGAAGCCTGTGAATATACGAACAGTTTTCTGGATTTTTACCCTAAAATCAGTATCATTCTTAATATAGAGGAAGACCATCTGGATTTCTTCAAGGACCTTGAGGATATCCGCCATTCCTTCCACCAGTTTGCATCACTGCTGCCTGAAGACGGCACCCTGATCATCAACGCGGATATCCAGAACTATCAGGAAATCTGCGACGGGCTCGGCTGTAATATCATCACCTATGGAAGTTCACCGGATGCAGACTACAGCGCAGCCAATATCGGCTATGATGATAAAGGAAGGGTATCCTTCGATCTTGTAAGGAAAGGAGTCCTGTCCGAACACATCGTCCTCTCCGTCACCGGTGACCACAATGTCTCCAATGCGCTGGCCTCCATCGCCGCTGCCGAACTGCTCAGGCTTTCTATGGATACGATTCTTAAGGGGCTGCTCTCCTTCTCAGGAACGGACCGCCGCTTTGAATATAAGGGCACTTTAAACGGTGTAACAATCGTGGATGACTATGCGCACCACCCGACAGAGATCACCGCCACCTTAAAGGCGGCGCACCACTATCCGCACAAGAAGCTCTGGTGTGTATTTCAACCGCACACTTACACGAGGACAAAAGCATTCTTTCATGAATTTGCCGAAGCGCTTTCCCATGCAGACCATGTCGTCCTCGCGGATATTTATGCAGCCAGGGAAACAGATACACTCGGCATCTCTTCCAGCCATCTGGCAGAAGAATTGAAGGCACTCGGGACAGATGCATACTACTTTCCAAGCTTCGGGGAGATTGAAAACTTCCTAAAAGCGAACTGTGTTTCAGGTGACTTGTTGATAACTATGGGAGCCGGAGACGTTGTAAATATAGGGGAAGATCTTTTAAAATAGAACTTATCCACACTTTCCCCACATAGTTATCTACAAAAAACCTTGTTTTTCCCACGAAAAAGTGCTTTTTACTGCCGCAATTAGGTGCTATAATACCTGTACGCATTGAGAGAGTTAAGTACGAAAACCAAAGGGTAGGGGAAATAAGATGAAGACATTGACTTTGAAAAATAAATTTCAGACAAACGCAACCTTAGTTACAAACGATTTTATCGACAATTACATGATCAACGCAAACGGTGAGTTTGTCAAAGTATATTTATTTCTGCTGAGGCATCTGGATGATCCGTGTTCCAATCTCACGATATCCATGATTGCCGACTGCCTGAACAACACGGAGAACGATATATTAAGAGCTTTCAGATACTGGGAATCTGAAGGACTTTTAACTGTTGATAAAGACGGTGAAGGAAGAATTACCGGGCTTGAATTGGAGCAGACGCCTTCCATTACATCCAGGAAAGTGACTGCCCCAAAGGTTCCGGCTGTCAATGAGAAGCCTGTCTTAAGAGAGGTCAAGCCTCTGGCTTCCGCCGCATCTGCTCTTGCAGCTGTCCCGGAACCAGTTATGGCCTTTGAACCGGCTGCCGTATCTGATCCTGTCCCTGTTTTTGAGACAGTCGCCGTGCCGGAACCAGTTTCCGCACCTAAGGCAGTCCAGAAGTCAAAGGCGATTCCGCTGACTTCATTTAAAGCCCAGAAGGAACTGAAGTCCCTGCTCTTTATCGCAGAACAGTATCTAGGCAAGACACTGTCCCGGACCGATGTGGATGCCATTACATATTTTTATGAGACGCTCGGCATGTCTGCTGATTTGATCGAATACCTGATCGAATCCTGTGTCGAGAACGGACATAAAAGTATCCACTACATTCAGAAGGTAGCCCTTTCCTGGTCTGACAGCGGTGTTACCACGATAGACCAGGCACGCCGGCAGTCTGCCAATTACAGCAAAAGCAGCTATACCGTGCTGAATGCATTTGGAATCAAGAACAGGGGGCCGGCTGCTGCAGAGCTTACTTTTATCAGGAAGTGGACCGAAGAACTCGGTTTCTCCCTTGATATCATCCAGGAAGCCTGCAACCGCACAATCGCCGCTACTCACCAGCCCAGCTTTGAGTATGCCGATACCATCCTCTGTAAATGGTACGAAAGCCAGGTACGCCATCTAAAAGATATTGCCGTTTTAGACGCCGCTTATCAGAAAGAAAAAGCCGCCAGAACAACTGTCCAGAATAGGCAGAAGCCAGTCTCAAAGAACATGAACAATTTCGAAAGACGCTCCTATGACATGGATTCTCTGGAGGAACAACTATTAAACAGTAATTAAAGTAGCTGTTCACAATTCTGGGCAGTTACTATTAGAAGGAGTATAATTGTGGGACTCAAACCATCACAATACCAGGCTATCATGCGTGATTATGAACAGCGCCAGCTGAAGAACCATGATATTCTGACCAGACATTATGAAGAAGTCTATAAACAGCTGCCGGAATTTAAATCTTTAGATGATTCCATCTCCATACTTTCCGTCCAATACGGGCGCAAGCTGCTGAACGGAGATGATAAGGCGGTGGACTCATTAAAGGAAGAACTCGCCATCTTGAGGAGCAGTAAGAAAGAGCTTCTCCGGTCAGGTGGATTTCCGGATGATTATCTGGATCCGGTTTATGACTGCAAAGACTGTAAAGATACCGGATATATTGATAATAAAAAGTGTCACTGTTTTAAAAAGGCTGTCATAGGTATTCTCTACGAACAGTCTAATCTGAACCAGATACTGGAGCAGGAAAACTTCAATACATTTTCACTGGATTATTATTCTGATAATTATATAGACAAAAAGACAGGGCGTTCTTCCAGACAGACTATGCAGGATGCCCTGAAAGTGTGTCATGATTTCGTAGATAATTTCGGGGCGGGAACCTCGAATCTGTTCCTGTATGGAGACGTAGGAGTAGGCAAGACATTCCTCTCCAACTGCATTGCAAAGGAATTAATGGACCGGGAATTTTCCGTCCTCTACTTCTCCGCATCGAAATTTTTTTCAATTTTAGCTAAAAATACATTTGACAAAAACAATATTGATGCGCAAAATATGTATGAATACATCTTTGACTGTGATTTACTGATTATAGACGATCTCGGAACAGAATTTACGAATACGTTTGTAGCTTCGCAGTTTTTTACCTGTATTAATGAACGGCTCTTAAGCCGCAAATCCACTATCATTTCAACCAATCTGTCATTAGACACGCTGGCCGATTTATATACGGAGCGTTCCTTCTCAAGGATTACAAGTAATTACACAATGCTCAAGCTGATTGGTGATGATATCAGAATCAAAAAGAAATTAAAAATCAGGGAGGACCACTCATGTTACACCGAACAGAAAGAAATTTAGAGAATATTCCAGTAGGCGCATTAGGCCTGATTCCAGTTACAGGATGCGAAGAGCTTGGCGATAAAGTCAACGACTATCTTGTAAAATGGAGAAAAGAAAGCGCTATTGTGCATAAAGACGACGTTGCCTTTTCCGGATACGAAAAAGACACCTATATCATTGATACGAAAGTGCCGAGATTCGGTTCGGGCGAAGCAAAAGGTATTATCGCTGAATCAGTGCGGGGAAAAGATCTCTATCTCATGGTCGATGTTTGCAACTACAGTGTCACATATTCCCTGACAGGCAATATTAATCACATGTCACCGGATGACCATTTCCAGAACTTAAAGCGTATCATCGCAGCAATCGGTGGGAAGGGCCGCCGCATCAATGTCATCATGCCGTTCTTATACGAAAGCCGCCAGCATAAGCGCAATGGCAGGGAGTCCCTCGACTGTGCACTGGCCCTTCAGGAACTTGTCCGCATGGGCGTTGACAATATCCTTACATTTGACGCGCACGACCCGAGAGTCCAGAATGCCATCCCTCTGAATGGATTCGAGACTGTCCCGTCTTCTTACCAGTTCATCAAAGGTCTGCTCCGTAAAGAGAAGGATCTTCAGATTGACAGTGAACACATGATGATCATCAGCCCTGACGAAGGCGGCACAAACCGTGCCATTTACCTCGCCAACGTGCTCGGCCTCGACATGGGAATGTTCTACAAACGCCGCGATTATACAAGGATTGTAAACGGACGCAATCCTATTGTGGCACATGAATTCCTCGGAAGTTCTGTCGAAGGAAAAGACGTCATCATTATCGATGATATGATTTCCTCCGGGGACAGCATCATCGAGGTTGCAACCGAGTTAAAACGCAGAAAGGCAAACCGTATCTTTGCTGCCGCTACGTTTGGTCTGTTTACGAACGGTATGGAGAAGTTTGACAGGGCTTACGAAGAAGGGCTTCTGACCGGAATCCTGACAACAAACCTGATCTACCAGACACCGGAATTGTTGTCCAAGCCTTATTATATCAACTGCGATATGAGCAAGTATATCGCGCTCCTTATTGACACACTGAACCATGACGGTTCGATCAGTACTTTGCTGAACCCGAACGAAAGAATACAGCATGTGCTTAAGAAATATCACAATGGGGAAGAAATATAAACGTTACTGTCCAGACCGTGCCATGTACCCTGCTTTAGTATCTTTGCAGGAATGCACTGTCATGACATAATCTAAGAGCGGCATCAGGTGTGAAATATTCGCCTGATGCCGCTCTTTTCATTTTTTATCTTAGAAAATACTGCCGCTGGCATGCTTTTTTAGAGCAGGCCCCCTATAGAAAGGAACAACGGTGCAAACACCAGTGACACGATTGTCATGAGTTTGATCAGAATATTGATGGATGGTCCTGACGTATCTTTGAAAGGATCTCCGACTGTATCGCCGACAACCGCCGCCTTATGGGCCTCGCTTCCTTTTCCGCCGTGGTGGCCGACTTCGATGTATTTCTTTGCGTTATCCCATGCACCGCCTGAATTGGACATGAAAATCGCCATGAGGACACCCGTTACCAGTGCACCCGCCAGCATTCCGCCGAGTGACTGTGGTCCGAGGACAACCCCTACAACCAGTGGCGCCGCTACTGCCATCGCCCCCGGCAGAAGCATCTCCCGCAGTGCCGCTGTCGTGGAGATACCAACACAGGATGTGTAATCCGGCCTTTCCGTCCCCTTCATAATGCCCGGTTTTTCCCGGAACTGACGTCTTACTTCCTCTATCATCTTATAAGCCGCCTTGGACACAGATTCCATTGTAAACGCAGAGAACAAAAATGTCAGCATTCCCCCGATAAACATTCCAATAATGACACGGTAATCCAGAATATCAATCGTATCCAGCTTTACAGCATTTGCATAGGACACAAACAGTGCAAGCGCAGTCAGAGCCGCGGAACCTATGGCAAATCCTTTTCCCATTGCTGCTGTCGTATTCCCAACAGAATCAAGTTTATCCGTGATCTCACGAACAGACTCATCCAACCCTGACATCTCCGCAATACCTCCGGCATTGTCCGCAATCGGGCCATATGCGTCAACCGCAACCGTGATTCCTGTCGTAGAAAGCATTCCGACTGCCGCCAGGGCTATTCCATACAGGCCGCATGCCTGATAAGCGACAAAGATACCGACGCAGATCAGGAGCAGCGGAACCGCTGTGGACTGCATACCTACTGCTATACCACTTATGATCGTGGTTGCCGCCCCGGTCTCAGACTGTTCACCGATTCTTTTTACAAATTTATAATCTGCAGAAGTATAAACTTCTGTAATAACTCCGATTAACACACCGACAACAAGGCCTGCAATTACAGCAACAGCCCCGCTGAAGCTTTCAAATAAAAGTCTGCTGAATATGAGAGATGCTATCACTACAAGCGCAGCCGATACATAACTCCCTGTCTTCAGCGCCTTGTGCGGACTGGAATTTTCATTTCCCCTGACGAAGAAAGTTGCAATGATGGATGCCAGAAGCCCACATGCAGCAATCACAAGCGGGAAGAGCGCTCCGGAAACTTCATAGTACACAACGCCCAGAGTCAGGGCTGATACGAGTGACCCCACATATGACTCGAAAAGGTCCGCCCCCATACCTGCAACATCGCCCACGTTGTCCCCTACATTGTCTGCGATAACCGCCGGGTTACGCGGGTCATCCTCAGGTATTCCGGCCTCTACCTTACCGACCAGATCGGCTCCCACATCGGCAGCCTTCGTATAGATTCCCCCGCCTACACGGGCAAACAACGCTATAGAAGACGCCCCAAGGCTGAAGCCGGATAAAATATCCACATTGCCTGTCAGTATGTACACCATGCTGACTCCCAGTGCACCGAGTCCTGCAACACACATTCCCATAACAGCGCCTCCGGAAAATGCAATAGACAGTGCTTTATTCATTCCACTCTCTTTTGCTGCATTAGCGGTCCTGACATTAGCCTTTGTCGCCACATTCATTCCGAAATATCCTGCTAGTGTAGAGAACAATGCCCCTGCAACAAAGCAGACTGCTGTAACCCAGCTTCCGATCCCGACACCAATCAGTATAAACAGGACAGCTACAAATACAACCAGAATCTTATACTCCGCTGTCAGGAACGCGCGGGCGCCTTCGCTGATTGCACCGGCGATCTCTTTCATTTTGTCGTTTCCGGCATCCTGTCTTCCCACCTTCACAGCCAGATAAACGGCAAAAAGAAGAGTCAGGATTCCTACCGCCGGAACCAGATACATTAACTTTTCCATTTCAATCCTCCTAGTCTATAATCCCTATCCATTGGCACCCGGTTCCTCCCTCACACTGAATCCCCCTTTCCTGCCGGCTGCCGCTGTAAAAGAGCTTAGTCTGCAGACCAAGCCCTTTCTCTTAATATTAATGATACTGGTTTATTTCATTTTTTGCAAGAAAAAGCGGCCAATCCTGCAAAAAATTATGAATCTTACTAATTTTCACAGTTGACCGCTATATCATTTTATTAACTTTTGTAGCACTTTAACCAATTTTTTAATAATTTTCGTCTTTTCAAAAAATACATGCAATGCATTATTTTCTGTTCAAAACGTCATTTCCTGATTCTCAGGATACCCTCAGGTTCTCGTAAAAGCACCTGTCAGTATTTCCCCTGATTAGTCCTCGAAAGGAACGATGATCAGATCTTTTGTATAATCATTCAGAACCTCGCATCCATCTTCTGTGATGATTACAAGGTCTTCAATACGAACACCAATTCCTTCGTCCGGAAGGTAGATTCCCGGCTCTACAGAGAAACACTGTCCCGGTTTGATGATGTCTTCATTTACAGAAGAAACATCGCCGAACTCATGGTCTTCCAGTCCGATTGAATGTCCTGTTCTGTGAGTGAAGTAAGGTCCAAAACCTTTTTCTGTTATGTAGTCACGGCATGCAGCATCAACATCGCACATTCTGTTGCCAGGCTTAGCAGCTGCGATACCTCTCATGTTAGCTTCTACTACGATATCGTAGATCTCTTTTGCCCTGTCAGATACTTCGCCAAGGAATACTGTTCTTGTCATATCTGATGCATATGCATTCTTAAATCCGCCGATATCAAGGATTACACAGTCTCCGCGTTTTCCTTTTGAATCATCTGTTACATGGTGAGGGTCAGCTGCGCCCTTTGCATAAGCTGTAATCGGGTCGAAAGAAACATCTTCGCATCCAACTTCTTTGTAGATCTCGCGAACCTTTTCATTCAGCTGTCTCTCTGTCAGTCCTTTTCCTACCCACGGAATCAGCTTGTCCATTACGATATCATTCAGTCTTGAAGACTCACGCATTAACTCCTGCTCTTTTTCGTCCTTGATCATTCTAATGTAGTCAACAATCATAGAACCGTTCATGAACTTGCTTCCAGCTCCCAATTCCTGTAATCTGAGCAGGAATCTTGCCGGCCAGATCTTATCGATTCCGATTGGTTTATCTTTTTCTACGAACTGTGACAGAATCTCAACACCATCCTGCACGTCATTGTACCATACAATCTCAACCCCAAGATCTTTTTCCTGTGGGAACAGCTCGTTGATCATCATCTTATGATTGCCGTTCACATTCAGGTACAGTGCCAATAATCTTTCCCCCGGAACAATCATCTTTCCTGTCAGCCAGAAAATAGTAAGCGGATCCGCAATAATCATCTGCGGCATATCCTTTTCCTTCATTGCGTCCAGTATTCTGTTTAACTTACCTGTGTCCATTGTAAACTCCTCCTTTTACTTGCATATTATATGCAACTTTAATAAACATACCGTTATAATTGTATAGCTAATTGTGCGGTATGTCAATGAGGTTTCGGGGGGAATATTATGAAATTTAAGGGAGGATGGGGACGCGATCTGGAAAAACTCGGGGCTACAAAAGAGCGGGATGATATCTTTAGCTGTCATACCGCGTCCATATAAAAGGGAAAGAAAAAAGTGTGTTGTTTTTGAACGGCTCGCAGTCTATAATGAAGGAAAAGAAAATGCACAATGGAGGGATGGGACGGTATGAGTGAGGGAAGCGTAGGAATGTGGCAGGAATGGCTCTGGTGTGTGCTGCAATTTGTTGGCCCGATGTTTCTGCGCTACTATCCATTTCGTAAAAAACTGAGAATCCCCCTGTGGGCGCTGGCGGCCATCGTCGCCTCCGTCTGGGGCGGAATTGCGCTGAGTCTGGTCTTATTCGGCTATTCGCCGGACTACTCTATGAACCTCTATTGCAGCATTGCCATCCTGATTTTTTTTCCTCTTTCCTGCATAATCATCAAAGACCGGTTTGTCAAGCATTTCTTTGTGTACCTGATGTCTTACAACCTGATGACCGTGAGCATTGGCATTTCCCAGTTCCTGATGGAGCGGCTGGGAGGCGGATTGATGACGGCAAATCTTGCCACGCTGCTTTTTTATCCCTTAACCTACCCCCTGATCTTCCATTTTCTGCGCAAAGAGCTGGAGCCCGTGATGGATGTGGACGACACGAAGGTCTGGAAGATCGCCTGGGTGCCGATGCTGCTGTTCTACCTGTTGATTGCCGTGGCCACGCCGGGGATGCTGAATGCCCGGCAGGTAAGCTATGTGCTGACACGCACGCTGTTGGGGATCTGCTGCGCCGCATTCTGCGTCATTCTGGTGATCTGCCTGAGGCATGCCAGAGAGCAGGCGGTCAGGGAGGAGGCCTTGATTCGTGTGCAGAGCCTGGCGGACATGAAGGAGGAGTTCCTTCACAACCTTTCCCACGAGCTCCAGATGCCCATTACGGTGGTGTCGGGCTTTGCACAGCTGACCGGCCGTATGATGGACGATGCCGAGATCGACCGCGCTGCGGTACGGGACAACATGCGACGGGTGGACAGCGAAGCCGGGAGGATGGAGCGGCTGGTGGTGCAGCTGCTGGATGCCGCTGCCATCGAGAGCGGCAGCTTTATTCTGAACCGGCGGGAGATGGATTTGGTGGAGCTAATGGAAACCGTGGCCCACGTTCATTTTCCGCTGATGGACAATCATGGAAATCAGGTAACGATTGACGCACCTCCCGCTCTGCCCGCGATATATGGTGACCGGGAGCGGCTGCTGCAAGTGCTGCTGAACCTGGTTTCCAACTCTGTGAAGCACACCGTGAGCGGGATCGTCACTCTGTCGGCACGTTCGGAGGAGGACGGGATCGCAGTGGCGGTGCAGGACACCGGCGAAGGAATTGCGCCCGAGCTCCTTTCCAATCTGTTTCAGCGGTATCCGAGAAACCGGGCGGCCGGCGGAAACGGTTTGGGGCTTTATATTTGCGGACAGATCGTCTGCGCCCATGGCGGTAAAATCTTAGTGGAAAGCAGGGTTGGGGAAGGAACCAAAGTGTGCTTTACGATTCCGGCTCTGGAGGAAGAGGTGGCAGAATGAAGGGGAAAGTAGTGCTGATGGTGGAAGACAACGAGCACGTGCAGGAGCTCAACCGTCTGGTGTTGGAACGGGAGGGCTGTATGGTGCTGACAGCACCAAGTCTTGACGCTGCGCGGCAGATATTGGCGGGGCATCCGGTCATCGATATCGTTGTGCTGGATATTCTGCTGCCGGACGGCAGTGGGCTGGATTTTATCCCGGAATTGAAGAAGTCCACTGCTGCGCCGGTGCTGATGCTGACCAGCAGGCGGGGATATGGGGATATGGTGCAGGGCCTGACCGGAGGGGCGGATGATTACATGACCAAACCCTACCGCGTTGAGGAATTGCTGGCGCGGATGGTCGCTCTGCTGCACAGGCGGGAGACGGCACAGGGAAACATCCGGCTGACCCGCGGCCCGCTGGTCTTGGATACGGTGGCTCAAAGAGCTTTTCTCCATGGAGAGGATATTCTATTGCAACCCCGTGAGTATGCGGTGCTGCTCTATTTGATCCGGCACGAGGGGGAAGGCGTTCCCGCGGAGCAGCTTTTTGAGGCAGTCTGGAAGCTGCCCGCGCTGGGAAACACGAATGCGGCGAAGACTGCGGTGTCCCGTCTGCGCAGGAAGCTCTCGGGGAGCGGCTATACCATCTCATCGGGCCGGGGGACAGGGTACTGCTTCGAGCGGGAGAATAGGAATTGCAATAGGTAACGAATTGGTAACCTTCTGTACTTATCATGGAAACGGTCAGGAAAATATAGTATTATTCGCTTAGATCCATTAAACTGCGTAATATGCGCCGCCGGCAAATCCGGCATACGTATTGACGCTGAGCGCGGTTCGAATAGTGAAAGCGGGAGGAATGAATATGATAAGAGACAGAAAACGTAGCCGATGGCTGGTTCTACCCTTAACTCTGTGCCTGGTGATCAGTGCATTCACGGTCACGGCATTTGCAGAGGAAACGGTGGACACAACACCGCTTGGCAGCGGAGGGAATTCGGTGATAGTCGGAACCTGGGATGAACTAAAAAGTGAAGTGGAAAAGGTGGACGGAGCAGCGGAAATACGTGTGGACAGCGAGCTCACTGCTGATAGTGTAATCACTGTTGGAAGAACAGTAGCCATATGCTCAGAGGGAGGCCCTTTTACCATCACCCGCGGTGACGGCTTCAAAGGAAATTTCTTTGCGGTTAAAACCTCAAAGGTTGACCTGTCGTTATCCAATATCGTGTTGGACGGCAATGGAGGTACGGTAAGCGAATGCAGCCAGCTGGTTCTGGTGAACAATGGAGCCAATCTGACATTGAAGGCGGGAGCCGTACTGCAAAATAACAATGCCAGCCCGGCCGGCGGCGGGGTGTACGTATATGGGGCCTCCATCACGATGGAGGACAGCAGCAGCGTCATCGGGAACACCTCTCTGACCGGCAGCGGCGGGGTGGCAGTGACCACCGGAAGCCGCTTCACGATGAACGGCGGCAGCATTACCGGGAATACTATGAACGGAAATTCGATGAGCTACGGCGGCGGAGTTGCTGTAAGCAACGTGAGCTCGTTTACGATGTCGGGAGGAACGATCTCGAATAACACCTCCAAGACCAGCGGCGGCGGGGTGTATGTAAACAACAGCGGCTTTACGATGGTGGCAGGCATGATCACGGACAACAAAGCGACGAACACCGACGGCTGGGGCGGCGGAGTGTTTGTGACCCATTCTGCTGTCTTCACTATGGAAGGCGGCAGTATTACCGGCAACGTATCCAGCGCTGGCGGAGGCGGGGTGGCGGTCACTGCCTTAGCGACAAACTTCACGGGTGAATTTGATATGCAGGGCGGCACTGTCGCCGGCAATACACTCAGCGACCCGGCTAAGAGGGGCACTGAGGTTTATGCGGATACGGATATCAATCTCTCTGGGGAGGTCCAGATCGGCGCCGGTAAGAAGGGAGCCTTTCTTGACGGCGGACTTTTCCGGGTAGGCCCGGATGGATTGAAGGGAGACAGCTGGGTCTTTATCGAGGAGATGGGTGGCGCGGCTGAGAATAGTTTTGTCGCCACCAAGGCCGGTACAGCCTCCGAAGCAGAGGCGGCTTACTTCACTTATCTGTCCGGCGCCTTTGTCGTGGTACCGAACGTTGAGGGCTATGTGCTGAAAGCGAAAGAAGCCCCTTCCCTTACCGGTCCGGATACCATGTCTCTGGAATATGGCTATGCGGCTTCAGTCTCGGAAGAGTTCACTGTCACCGGAGTTCCGGCACCTGTGGTCAAAAAGACATCCGGCAGTGACTCCATCACCTGGGACGATGGGGCGAAAAAATTGAATATAGCCGCCGGACTGGACGCAGGAACCTATCCGGTCACTCTAGTGGCAAGCAACGGAGTAGAACCGGATGCGCCCCATATCTTTACACTGACGGTGAAGGGAAAAGCGCCCGCGATCACCGGTCCGGATGCCATGTCTCTGAAGTATGGCTACGCGGCTTCAGTCTCGGAAGAGTTCACTGTCACCGGAGCTCCGGCACCTGTGGTCAAAAAGACATCCGGCAGTGACTCCATCACCTGGGACGATGGAGCGAAAAAACTGAAAATAGCGGCCGGACTGGAAGCAGGAATCTATCCGGTCACTCTAACGGCAAGCAACGGAGTAGAACCGGATGCGTCCCATATCTTTACACTGACGGTCAGCGCTCCTGTACTTCCAGATACCTATAGCCTAAGCTTCGATGCAGACGGCGGCAGTCCGGTTCCCGCAGTGCAGACTCTGGAAAGCGGCGCGGCACCCGCAGCAGTGGCTGACCCTGTAAAAAATGGGTATACCTTCTTGGGCTGGTATGACGATGCGGATAAAAAGGTGGATCTGTCTGCCTTCCGGATGCCGGAAAAAAATGTACTGCTGAAAGCAAAATGGGAGATGGCTGATGTCCCGAAGGCGGATTATAAACTGACTGTAGAAAATGGAACGGGCGGCGGCAGGTACGAGGCCGGCCGAAAGGTAACCATTCAGGCAACCGTGCCGAAGGGAAAGGTATTTGTGAGATGGGAGATCAACTCCGGAACAGGCGCGCTGGAGAAGGCGGACAGCAGAAAGACAGTCTTCACCATGAGTGAAAGTGATGCAGTGGTCAGGGCGGTGTTTCGGAATTCCACCACACCGCAGACGGGAGATCATACAAACGTAACAGTTTGGCTGGCGCTGCTGTTTGCGGCCCTTGCAGGCTGCACTGTACTGCTGGTCTTCCGGAAGCACCGCTGTGGAAAACGTCATTGACGATCCGGCAGTTTTCGGAATGCCCGGTTAGCTTGACCAGACAGAAAAAAGGAGCTGTAAAAAAACTCCCCAAACAGAAAGAACGCTGAGGTCGTAAGACTTCAGCGTTTTTTTGGTATAATTAATTATGCAACTAACTAATCTTACCAATAATAATAATATTTCTTCTCTGCGCGATATCAAAAAATTCTTAAAGCTCCCCCATACGGTTAATTATTTCTTTGTAGAATTTTTCTCTGTTTTCTCCTGCGCACACGGTATCCAGTATGATTCCGTCTTTTAGGAAGATGATTTTTTTGCAGTGGCTTGCCAGCTGGGGGTCGTGGGTTACCATGACGATTGTTTTCTGGAAGTCTCTGTTGATTGTTTCGAGAGCGTTTATGACTATGCTGCCGGATTTGGAATCCAGATTGCCTGTGGGCTCGTCGGCCAGGATGAGATCAGGGTCATTTACGAGGGCTCGGCAGATTGCGGTTCTTTGTTTTTCTCCGCCCGACAGTTCATAAGGGTTCTTTTTCATAAGATGCTCTATTCCGAATTTTGCAGCGTATGCCCTTGCCGCTTTTTTCATTTTTTCGGGCTTTTCTTTCCCGAGTATCATGGGAAGCATGATGTTTTCTTCTACAGACAGGCTGTCCATCAGGTAAAAATCCTGAAAAATGAAGCCGAGTTCTTTTTGTCTGATTTCTGCCAGTTCATCCCCGAAGAGTTCTTCTGTATCTTTTCCTTTAAAGTATACTTTTCCAGACGTCGGCTTATCGATCAGTCCAAGGACCTTTAGCAGCGTCGTTTTTCCACAGCCTGATTTTCCCATGATGCCGACAAAGTCGTGTTCCTCCACCCCGAAATTTAGGTTTTTCAATACTTTTACGTCCTCGTCTGAATTTTTCAGCATCGACTTTCGATAGTTGCGGACCAGATCTTTTACTTCAATAGCGTTCATGCTTTGTTTCCTCCTCCATTTTCCTTACAAGATAATGCGACAGCAGTAAGGCGCCAGTCACGATAACTATAATATATATGGCAAATACAAATGCCCATGTCTTCCAGTATGTATAGTCGCCGTATTTGGCGGGTTCGAAGATCCAGCCGTAGCATCCGAGGTATACAAGCCCCATCCCCCCGCCGAAAAGCAGAGGTATCTTTATACTGCTGTAGATTTCCTTTTTTACCGTCTTCCTTCTGCGTCCCCGTTTCATCCCCATACAATAGAAGAACGCATCCTGCCGCCTGTAGAATTCCATTGTGGAAAATCCTTTCAGCCCAATCAGGAACAGACAGCTGATTATAAGGGCAAGTATGATAATGATACGGCTTGCAAAGTTAAAAGTATTCTGCATTTTCAGACCTTCCAGAAAGTGATCCGTGACCGTCAGGTTATCCACCTCAATCGTGTACACATCATTCTTTATTCCTTCCCTATTTTCATATTCCATTAAGTCTTCCGCTGCACTTTCCCGCACCGCTTCCGGAATATGCATCAGCACGAGGAGGTTCTGCTCATCCCTGGCCTGCCTGATCTGTTTCCACTCTTTTTCAAAATAATCATCCGAAAATACAAGCACATTGGAATGCCAGCCATCCATACTATATTTTCCAACTGCCGGCTGCACAACCAGTTCTTTTATATTCGTCTTACGATACTCTTCTTTATTGTACTGGTCCCCGCTCATGGCATAAGTCCCGAACTCTTCATGATACCTTCCGATATGGATAATGTCTGTCATCGAAAGGATACCTTTCTTTGATTCCCTGTCCAGATATTTTATATATTGATCCGCATATAAGATCTCATCACCTTTCAGTGATATCTCATGGCCAGTAATCGCTTCATACGTGCTCTCAGAGATTCCGATCTGCTGCACCGTATTTCTGCCGGTAACCATAAACATCGGATACTGTTCGGCTTTGACATTGTATTTTTCTTTAAAATCTTTGATGTACCCCCCGTCTTTTTCCGCCGCACACCAGACGGCATCATATGGGTACCCCTGTGCGTCCGGTGTAAGCGGGAGAGACTCAGCAATCTGCCCCGCGAGATAGCCGATCGCCATAAAATGAATGAGCGCTAGACCATACATGATCAGATAATTTGAGCTGTACTGGTGGTACAGCTGGCTTAAATGCAGCAGATTCCGAAAATAAAAGCGCTGACGCTTTTTCAGAAATTCCAGAAACAGTCCTACCCCGAAATACAAGAGGAAGAAGATTGAAATGGCCCAAATGATAATCGCACGATAGGGCCCCACACCATTGTCTTTCTTGTAGACATATATTCCTGCAATACAAAGAATAATGCCGACAGCTGTAAGAATGAGCCATTTCCCTTTCGGGCGGATTTCCTCTTTCTGCTTATCCTCGGCAAGATCCGATACATTTTTTTCCCCAATCATAACCATAATAGAAAAAAGTGCTGCCGCCATAATCACAAGACTTAAAAGCACTGTATTCCGATATATTGCAAATGGTACATTCATATGTATATGGTAGGTACTGTCTATTTTCCCCAGTACCTTCTGGCATCCATACAGAAGGCCGTTCCCGAAAACCAGCCCAACTGCAAGTGACATAAAGACCCCCGCCCCGGATTCCGTCAGAAGCATCAGAAAAACCATTTTTCTTTTCATTCCGAGAGTCAGGAACATCCCATAATCCCGCACCCTCACCTTCATATAATATTTCATGGAAAAAACCATAATAAAAATACTAATTACAATGATAATGGCCGCCGCAATTTTAAATTCACTGTCCACGACATACCGGATTACGCTGTCGAAAATTCCTCTGGAAAGCGAATCCTTCAAAGACAGGAATGTAAAAAGCATGGCAATTGCCATCAGCTCACCGGCGAAAAACAACACGTAGTTTTTTAAATTGTACTTAAAATTCTTGATAATAATTTTAAAAAGCATTTCTCTCCTCCCCGTTCAGAAACAACACCCAAAAACATTCTGCCTATAAATACAAAAGCACTTCCGCGGCAAACCGCCCTCTTCCGCTGTCCAGTTTTAATGTACCGTTATTTTTATCCACCATCCTCTGTACACTGTACAGGCCAATGCCGTGCTTCTCCCTGTCCTTCTTGGTGCTTAAAAATCTTCCATTCTTCTTTACCACCGGTTCCTTGCAGCTGTTCTCAATCCTGATATACAGAATGCTTTCATCCGCCCGCAGAAAAATATTCATCCATTTTTCCTGAGTTTTCACCGCCCCCTGAACTGCATTCTCCAGAAGATTCCCAAGAATTGCAGTGAGGTCAAAGGCTTTTACCGAAATCTCCCTGGGCACTTCTACTTTCCATATAATCTCAATTCCGTTTTCCTTTGCCTGCTTAATCACGTAATTCAGAATACTGTCTATTTCTTTTTTTCCAGTGAAAACATACTCCTTCGTCTGCTCCAGATATCCTTCAATCTCCTCAATATAGCGGAGTACAGGCATATCCTGACTGTCTCTTGCAAGACCTCCCAGCACAATCAGGTGATGGCGGATATCATGCCGGAACACCCTCATCTGGCTCTGTGCATCCGCCATAATCTGAAGCTGGTTATCATATGCCTCTATCTGTTTTTCCAGACTCTTCTCCCTGCGGCTTTTTCTGCTCCATCGTATGTATATAACCAGTACTGCCGAACAAGAAATTAGAAAAAACACCAGAAACACTGCCAAAATGATTACAAATCTGCCGCCCATCTGCTACAGCTTCCTCCATAACTGCATCATCCGGTCCCGCACCTCTTTCCTGTGAGGCCGGCTGATGCTCAGTTCATCTCCATTGGTCATAACAATAGATTCATAGTTATACTGCCTGATATACCTTATATTTACCACGAAGGATTTGTGTATCATTAAAAACCCTCTGCTTAACTGCTTCAAAACCTGGTCCAGCTTCCCATAAAACATCGGATACTTCTCCTCCCCCACTGACTGCAGCTTCACCTGACGCCCCTCACTGGAAAAATACAAAATCTCCTCATAAGGAACCCGGTAAAAATTCTGTCCTGACTGGTATTCAAAAACCTCACGCCCGATATTTGAGAGTTCAAGAAAAACCTTCATCACCTTTTCTACACTCTCATATCCGGCCGGCTTCACCAGAAAGTCCAGCGGACGCATCTGAAAAAGTTCAAGGGCATAGTATGTCTTAGAAGAAATATACACAATCTGCGTCTTCTGGTCCTGACAAACACTCCTGATATGCCGGCCAATCTCAACCCCATTCAGGTCAGGCAGCTCTATATCCAGAAATATCATGTCAAACATTACCTCCCCCAGCCTGCCCACAAAATCCATCCCCAGATAAAAGCGCTCCACAGCTATGTCCACATCCGCCGATTCCCCGAACCGCACCAGATACGTTTCAATCTCTTCACATGTAATCACTTCATCATCGCATACAGCTATACGATACATGTCCATCCCCCATCCCTGACCGATAAATGTTATATTTTGATTATACCATACAAGTCAGGCGTCCTCAGATTACACTTTTTACAAAAACATAGCCCTTTTATTACAAATAGAAGTAATAGTTGACGAGCTTTAGCCTCGGAAACGAATGGGGACGCTTGCCTTGGGGCGGGGATCTTTCCTGCCGTCCTGATGAACCAGCTAATGTGAAGGGGAGTCCGGCGGCCTGCGGGGCAGGGGAACTGGTTCAAGTCCGTTAAGTAAGCTGTAGAAGATGTTGGAGAAAACGGAAGAGGAAGGGAGGGCAGAATTTGTTTCCGAAACAAATTTTGTTGCCGCCTGAGGTGCAAAAACATCAGTTTTTGGGCCGAATGCGGCATGTCCCTCCCTTCCTCTTCCGTTTTCTCCTACAGCTTCTAAGCGAAACGCCCGGACTTGAACCAGCCCCCCCTGCCCCGCAGGCCGCCGGACTCCCCTTCGCATTAGCGCCCCCCCTTTCTTTTTCAGTGGATTTTTTCTTTTTTTGTGTTATGCTTATTGTATTAAGTTTGAGGTGAATACTATTGAAGAAATTATTTTTTAGAAATCTGGGAGTCACTCTGTTGTGCCTGATTATAGCTACCGCTCTTTCTTTTTTATTTTTCCATTTCGGGCGCGGGAACTCTGCTAATATTGCCCTGATCTACATACTCGCCCTGATTCTGACTGCCTTGAATACGCAGGGGTATCTCTTCGGTATTTTTGCATCGCTGTTCTGTGTTGCGGCGGTTAATGTGTTTTTTACTTATCCGTTTTTCAAAATGGATTTTTCGCTGGACGGATATCCGGTTACTTTTGTGGGTATGCTTGCAATCAGCCTGATTACGAGTACTACTACGACACGCATGAAGAAGCAGAAGGCGATTCTGGAAGAACGGGATAAGAAGCTGGCGGAGGCGGATAAGGAACGGATCCGGGCGAATCTGCTCAGGGCTATTTCCCATGATCTGCGCACGCCCCTTACAAGTATCATTGGATCATCTGCATCTTTTATGGAGGATTATGAAGAGCTGACAGAGGAAGACCGGCTCGAGCTGGTGTCCAATATTAACGAAGATGCGCACTGGCTTTTGAATATGGTTGAGAACCTGCTGACTGTCACGAGGATACAGAATGATTCCGGCAAGGTCAGGAAGTCGCTGGAAGTCGTTGAAGAAGTAGTCGGGGAGGCTATCAACCGTGTCAGGAAGCGCCATCCGGATCTGGTGGTTAACGTCGACATGCCGGAAGACTTTTTAATGATACCAATGGATGCCACTTTGATCGAACAGGTCATGATCAATCTGCTTGAGAATGCTTTTCTTCATTCGGGGAGCAATGCCCCTGTTAATCTGGTTATTGAGAATCAGGAGGACCAGGTTGCTTTCCATATACGGGATTACGGGATCGGGCTGGATGAAGCCCAGATTCCTTATATTTTTGAAGGGAAATACCATAGCGATAACACAGACAGCTACCGGGGAATCGGGATAGGCCTTTCTATCTGCAAAACGATTATAACCGCGCATGACGGCACCATCTGCGCCTCCAATCATGAAAAAGGGGCCGAATTTACATTTATTTTACCAAAGGAAAAGGAGACAGAAGATGACGCATAAATTTACCGTGTTGATAATAGAAGATGAAAAAAATATTCTGGCTTTCGTTGGCAAAGTTTTGAAGAAGCATGAATACAGAGTTCTCTGTGCTGACAACGGCTCGGAAGGCCTGAACCTGATCCATTCCCAATGCCCGGATGTCATTCTGCTTGATCTCGGGCTCCCGGATATGGACGGCATTTCGATCATCCGCGAAGTACGCACATGGACAAGTACCCCTATCATTGTTATATCCGCACGCTCCGCAGAAAAAGAGAAGGTCTCTGCACTTGACCTGGGCGCTGATGATTATATTACCAAACCATTCGGCACATCAGAACTGCTCGCCAGAATCCGCGCCTCACTGCGCCACAGCAACCGCCTGATTACAGACAGTACGCTTTATATACGCCCCTACCAGAGCGGGGGATTGTGTCTGGACTTTTCCAAACGGCTGCTGACAATAGACGGCAGAGAGATTCACCTCACACCGATTGAATACAAGATTGTCGCATTTCTCGCCCAGAATTCGGGAAAGGTCATGACTTATGCCTCCATTCTTTCAAATGTCTGGGGTCCTTATGCTGATGATGACAACAAAATCCTGAGGGTGAATATGGCTAATATACGCAGAAAACTGGAATCCGATCCCGCACAGCCCCAGTATATTTTCACAGAGGTCGGAGTCGGTTATCGCATGAAGGAAGATGAATTTGATACAGGCGATCCTGCACAAGACTGATGTTAAGAAGGCGCTAAGGTTCCTGCAAAAACCTTTCCTGTCTGATGTTTATGTTCTAAAATGAGTTCATAGCAATTAAGGGAACCAATAAAGGAGCGTACACACATGGACACAGGAAATATTGTAATGATTTTACTCATGGTTATCGGCGGTTCAGCCGGTATACTTTCTACCTTATATCTGGCCGTTAGTTTTCCGGCCGTCATCCTCTGGAAGATATACCGTAAAATCCGTTATGGTTATGCCTTAACTGACTAAAACTGCCTCACTATTTCTCATATTCCCGAAGAGAGCCGGAAACGCAATTGTTTCCGGCTCTCTTTATATATCCATTCCGACTACAACCAACCCGATTTACAGCGCAGACAAAATTATTACCCCTATAATGGTTCCTAGGATTATTCTTGTATAACTTCTAACGGACCAACGGCCCGTTCCGCGTCTTTTTATTCTGATACATTCTCTCATCGGCAAGCTCCAGCAAAGAGTGGTAATTATCCCCCTCTTCCGGATATAAAGCGTACCCCATAGAAAAATGGACAGTAATCTCTACATGATCATCCAATGCTACGGTATACCCGTCCTGGTCGGCAGTTATATCTTTAATAATACTGTCAATCTCGCCTTTGTCAGGACAGTCATATATGCACAATACGAATTCATCTCCTCCCAGACGAGCAGCAACCGCATTGCCGTGATGATATGTTTCAATCACCCCGGCTATTTTTTTCAGGTACAGGTCACCGCCTCTGTGCCCGTAAAGATCATTTGTTTCTTTCAGCTTGTCAGCATCTATCATGATCAATGCACTATAATTCAGCGGCTTTCCATTCATGAAAATTTCATCCATTTTTGCATAGAATGCCCGCCTGTTAAACAATCCGGTCAGCGACTCGATATCCCGTTCCTGCTCGATATGCCGCTTTTCCCGTACTTCCTGTGTTACATCAATCAAAATAGCCAGATTACTTTCTTCGTATGTAAACTCCTCAAACCTGACATACCGTTCTACAGTTCCCGGCAGTCTATAGATATTATCTGACTGGTGTAATGCATTTTTCTTAAGCTGTTGTTCTTTTTGGGGAATCAGTTCCGGGTGCCCCAATATATAGTTATACTCTTCATCTGTCAGCATCAGTATATCCCTGACCCGGCTGGTTGCCACAACACGTTTAGAACCCGGAGTATATTCATAGAGACCAATCGGAATCCTTGACAGTTCTAACGCGATAGACATCTTTTTAGTGGAACTCAATACACTCTTTAACATTGCATTAATATGGGTACTAAGTTCGGCCAGCTCAGGAACCGCATCTTCACTGAACAGGATATCGGTACCGCCCTGTTCGATTTCATATAATTTTTTATTAATAGCGATGATCCCTTTTACAATTTTCCGGTCTAAATAAATATAAATAAAAATGATTGCAAGTACAGACAAGAATACAATATCAGTAGCTAAGAGCCATGTGTCTGTCAGCACCTGCTTATACAGTGACGATTCCAGATAGGTTCTTGCCAGAATCAGGGAATCCGAATCCTTGATGGCGCAGTAATTTTTCCTGCCCTCAATGGTCGGGTGGGCAACGGTTAATTTACCTGAATGGCCATCCAGCTCCAGCCCCAGTTCTTCCGCATTCTTTCCTATGTATTCGGGGGCAGTACAGCTGACAATTTCATAACTGTCAGGATCAATTGCATACAATACCGTTGCGCTGTCGGTCGGAATCAGGGAAAAGACCGAGGAAAAGGTTCTGCCCTCCATTGCCTTCAAAACTCTTTGTGGCTCCAGCCCAATCTGTACGATTCCGCTGCCATCCTCCATCCACACCGCCGCATACTGCATCAGCTTTTGTTCTGCCGTGTTCGGGGTTATATCCTGACACAATTCAAGTGAGTGGTCTTCCAGCATCGGGAGAAAAAACTTCATCTGCTCTCCTGAGTTAAAGTTGTAATGGTAATATTCCGGATGTGTGCCGGCATATATTTCACCTTCTGTATTAAAAAAATGGATCTCATCAACCTGTAATAATTCTGCTACCCCTATCGCTTCCTCCCGGCTGTTAATCACTTCGGGATAATGCTGCGCCACATAAGCAGCCATCCGCGCCCGTATCAGACAGTCATCCGCGAAATCAGATTTGATCTGTGCCAGATCCTGCTCATTCTTCTTTATCATATTCTCAATCTGCCAGAATAAATCTGCAGATTTCTCTTCTACATTGCTGTGGATAAGCTGGATCCGAAGCACATAATTTATAAGCAAAGTAAACAGCATAACGATAGAAATAACGATAATCAATGCTTTTGTTATACTTTTTTTCAATCTGCAATTCCTCCTCATAAAACCATTATATAGAGGTTTTCCCAAAATTAACAGACCAGTTTTCAAAAACATCGATAGAAAGTGGTTTTGAATAGATATACCCCTGAACCATACCGCATTTTATCTCTCGCAGACAGGTGAGTTGTTCCTTTGTCTCAATCCCTTCTGCTACAACAGAAATATTTAATGAATCGGCAAGCCTGACAAGACTGGATATAATTTTCCATGATTTCTCATTCATTGTATCGGCAAAAAACTGTCTGTCCAACTTAATTGTATCTACATCAAACTCGTTTAGTAGTGCAAGGGAGGAGTATCCAAAACCAAAATCATCCAAAGAACATAGAAAACCATGTTTATGCATGTCCTGTATTACTTTCTTTACCAGAATAATCTGCTGTGTATCAAAAAACACCGATTCGAGCATCTCAAATTCAATGATTCCATCTGGAATCTGGTATTTTTCCTTTATTGCCACAAATTCTTTCAGAAAATCAGGATTCTTCATGTGGAGTCTTGACAGATTGACAGAGATAGGAATGACCGTTTTCTTCTCTTTGAACCACCGTTGTACTAACTTACATACCTCCTCAAACATATAAATATCTAATGTACATATTTTACCATTTGATTCAAACAGGGGAATAAAATCTGAAGGATAAATCATACCACGTTCCGGATGAATCCACCTGACCAGTGCCTCTGCCCCGCCCAGCATCTGATTCTCCAGACGGATCTTGGGCTGAAGGTAAATCTGGAAATCATGGTTTTGGATCGATTCCTCGAATAACCCGTTTAATTCAGCCTCCCGGTTCATTTTGATGACTAATTGATTATTGAAAAAGGCGCAGATTTCCTCCCCTGTCTGGTGTTCACAGGCTGCAATTGCCCTTCCGACTATAATTTTGATATCCAGTTCCGGCTCCTCAACAATGTATACCCCCTGTGCCAGATTGATTATATAATGAACATTTTCCCTCCCGTTAAAAGAAGCAATATCATTGACGATTTCCTCCAGCCTTGAATGCACCTGTCCCTTCCTATTCTCATGCAGGCACAGGAAAAAATGATCTGTTTCACCTCTGGCCACAATTTCATCTTCCTGCAGATGACGTTCAATCACAGTATAAATATATTTGAGCGTTTCATTCCCCGCTTCCGTCCCAAAATTCTCGTTAATGTGCTTAAAGCCCCGGATATTAATAAACACAATAGAATAAGTGCAAGGAGCACTGTGTTTCAATAGCTGCCTGCATTTTAATTGGAAGGCATTGATATTATTTCCCTCTGTTAAGGGATCTGTAAAGGCCATCTTTAACAATGCCTTCCGGTTTTTCCTGCTGATATAAACGATGCAGCCCAGTATGAGAAGAAATGCGATGCCGATTCCGGCAATGACAGTATTTAAAAGATATAGATTATTTAGTCCCATTTTGATCCACCCTGCCTAAATTGTGATTTTATTTTATCATGGCAGATTATAAAATCCAACACAAAATCTGTGCACGTATACATATAGCTGACCATCATTGATTTTTCCCTGTTTATATTTTACAATAATAAAAATATACCGTAACAGGGAGTACTTTAGCATGAAAATGAAACAAACTTTATTCGAGCGCGTCTACAACGACCTTCATGAGCAAATCGTAACGCAGCGTCTGCCTTACGGAACCCACCTCCCCTCTATGAGGATTCTGTGTGACTCTTACCATGTCGGAATCCGCACGGTCAAAGATGTGATGGCCCGTCTGAAAATGGAGGGATATATCCGTACAGAAGAACGGAAACCCGCTGTCGTCATTTATAACGAATTAAATACAAATAAAAATGCGGCCGTCCAGTCCATTTTGGAATATAAAACATGTATATTAGATGTCGCCGACACCATGTTCCTGATCATGCCTTCCCTCCTTTCGTTCTCAGCCCGTGCATGCAGCGATTATGATCTGGGAAAATAGAAGACCGTATATAAAAATCTGGACAGGAAAAGGCCTGCTGCCAAAACAAAAACCTTTTTATCATTTTTGTACGATCTGCTAAAGTGTTCAAACAATCTTTTACTGGGAGATTTATATACGAGTCTTGAGCTATATGCGAAAATACCGCTCTTACAAAGTTTTAATGAATTAAAAGACCTCTCGATGTCCCATCCCGAATTTGACGGCGTGAAACAGCCTATGGAAGCGCTTCTTAACCGGGATGTCCCAGAAATTGAGAAACGTCTTGAAGTAATGTATGAAGCTGTCAGGCATGGAATCCGGCATCAGCTCGGACGCCTGTCCCGGGAGTTCCCCGATATCAAGGAAAGGGATTCCACTGATTTTACATTTGACGTGCGGTATGAAAGAAATGCTTTCTATATCCAGATTGTGCGTGACCTGATTGATAAAATCGGTGCCGGCATGTACCCCGCAGGATCTTATCTGCCACCTGAAGCAGTGCTGGCTAAGAATTACCAAGTCTGTGTTTCCACAGTACGCAGGGCACTGGCTATGTTAAACGAGATCGGTTTTGCCAAAACATTTAACGCTAAAGGCACCATGATCGTCTGGCAGGAAGATGAATCAATTATACAGTGTATGAAAAACAAGACTTTAAAGTTGGAAACCATGCTGTATCTGAGTGGTTTACAGCTTATGGCAATTCTTATCAAACCCGCTTCGGCTCTGGCATTTCCACATATTACGAAAGCCGATACAGACAATCTGCTTTGCCGGATGGATCACCCGGATTTTATCCTTTTTGAAGGGATGATTCAATGCATTATTGACAACCAGACACTGCCGCCGTTAAAAATTATATTGGAAAGTATCGGTGAGCTGATTATCGGAGGATATTATTACTCCATGTTTTATGACGGACCTTCAAGCGATGAAGCCTTTACCCGGACAGCCAAAGCCGCGTTTCGGAGTCTCTGTGATGGGAACGTTCATGAATTTTCTTCTAACCTGTCACAATGCTATTGCCATATTTTGACCTATGTACGTGATTATATGGTAAAGTGCGGACTTTCGGAAGCACAGAAAATCATAACACCTTAAATTTATACGGGACACCGCGATTCTCTCGAATCACGATGCCCCGTATTTTTAGCATTGAGCCTTATATCTGCGGATCATATCTTTCATAGCCGGTACGTCTTCATGCAGCTTTAAAATTGTACTGCCTACAAAAGCAGCATCGCCGCCCGCGTCTTTTACCATTTTTACATCCTCCGGAGCATGCACACCAACGCCGCAGTAGATCGGGCGCTCGATTCCGCAGTCTCTTAAATGCTTTATACATGATTCCAGTGTCGGGTAGTCCGGGTTGATATTTCCGTTTGGTTTTGCCTGCATATATACGAATCCGTTCGATGCTTTTGCAGACTCAATTTCTTCGGGGAGCATATGGAACTGTACATAACAGGAAACTTTCAGTCCGCCCTCCATAATCTGGTTTTTGATTTTCTCATCTTTCAGGCCGACAAGGAGAACATCCTCGAAATCATTTTCCCGGCAGAACTGTATAAAGCGGTCTGCTCCAATTTCCTCCACAGTGTTCTCATACGCAAGAACGAGGAAGTGTACTTCCGGAAGCCGTTCCTTGAGGCGAACCATGCTTTCCATATATTTTTCATAGTCATCACAGACTTCCAGCGCTTTTGCCATTCTGTCTGCTATATAGTCGCCTTCCAGATATGGGTCCCTGGACGGAAAGTCGATCTCCATCATGCGGCACCCTGCGTCTGCATATTCGATTGCTGTTGAAAAGCTGCTTTCCAGTGTCGGATAGCCGTTGGATAAGTATAAGATTATCTCCATATTTATTCTCCTTTATATGCCTTAATAAATAATTCTTTGAATTCTTCAATGGTCGGGATGATCGGGTTTGTTTTGGTGCAGCCGTCAGCCTTTGCCATCTCTGCCATTTCTTCCAGAATGGACATGTATTTATCCTCGTCCGGTATAATTTCTTTGAATGAAGACGGGATATTTAATTCTTTGTTCAGTTCTTCTACCATGACTGCCAGATCTTCCCCGCCTGCTTTTGCGGCGAACTCCTTATAAATGCCCGCAGCCCTCTCATCGCCTGTATTATAGCGGATGATGTATGGAAGCAGCATCGCATCTCCCAGACCGTGGGCGGTATGGAAATAACTCCCCAGTGTATGTGCCATTGAATGTACGATTCCGAGGGATACATTTGTAAATGCGATTCCTGCTGTCATGGATGCGTTCAGCATAATTTCCCTTGCCACCATGTCATTGCCGTCTTTGAATGCCTTCGGAAGGTTCTCCATAATATCGAGAGCCGCCTGCGTTGCCAGAATGTTGCCCAGATAGTTTGCACGAGTTGACGCAAGTGCCTCCAGGGCATGTGTCAATGCATCCATTCCTGTCTCTGCCGTGATTCTTGGCGGCATGGAACGGGTCACCTCAGGATCGCAGATTGCGATGTCCGGCATCATTTCCATGTTTCCGACACCATGCTTGATTCCGGTTTCTGTATCGGAAATTACAACAGAACGGGATACTTCGCTTGCAGTCCCGGCCGTGGACGGGATACAGCAGAAAAGGGCTTTTTCCCTCAGTTTCGGGAATTCATTCGGAGGAAGGATTGCTTCCAGAGAATCCAGCTCGGGATGCTCGTAATATACCCACATCGTCTTGGCCGCGTCCATGACAGAGCCGCCGCCCAGTGCGATAATCAGGTCCGGCCCAAATGTAAGCATTTCTTTTGCACCGCGCATAACAGTCGCGAAGGATGGGTCCGGTTCTACCCCTTCGATCACCTGTGATTCGGCATTGATTTCTGAGAGGTATCCTTTTACTTTGTCAAGAATTCCGCTTTTTACCATACTGCTTCCGCCGATTACAATAGAAGTTTTCTTTATGTTTAAAGCTTTTATATGTTCCAGGCAGCCTTCACCGAACATAAGCTGGCTTCCTGCTAATTTCATTGGTCTCATCATAATAAATCATCCTCTTTTCTTTTTATTTCAGTCCGTCCATAACTTCTTTGACCAGATCGTAGGAAATCGGGTTCGTCAGGATCCCGCCCTCTTTCAGGCTGGAACCAATGATTGCGCCGTCTGCCGTCTCCATCTGTGCCTTAATATTGGAAGCCTTGACGCCGCTTCCTGCAAGTACCGGAACCTTCACAACCTTTTTTACACGAGCAATCATATCGAGAGGTGTTTCCTCACCGATTACACTTCCCGTTACGATAATTCCGTCTGCCCCGTTGTCAGCCGCTTCTTTTGCGGACTGTTCGATTGTGATGTACGGAAGCAGCATATGTGCATGCTTCACCTGAACATCGGCCAGAATCTTAACGTGCTCCAGACCGAGCTGTTTTCTAAAGTCAATACATTCTTTCGCAACCGGATTGATAATTCCGTCCGTAAACACAACCGTATCGACAAATACCGGAATCCTGACAAAATCAGCTCCTGCCATACCCGCGATCGAAAGCGATGCCTTGCAGTCATTGAACGCCGCATCAATCCCAATCGGAATCTTCACACTCTGCCTTACTGCATATGCCGCAGCCGACAGGGCCGCAACCTGAGCAGTTGACAACAGCGCAGTAAACGGAGTATCCCCCATATTTTCCACAATCAGCGCATCCACTCCCGCTTTCTCCAATGTAATGGCATCCCTGACCGCATGATCTATAATCTTATCAAAGTCCCCGTCAAATCCTGCAGTTCCGGGCAACGGAAGGCAATGTACCATACCAATCACTGTCGTGTCCCCAACCCTTAAAATTTCCTGACTACTCATCGTCTGTCACCTTTCCTTCCTTTAACCTTTCTTTTAAACTTCTTTTTAATCAAATTATTGAATATGTAATTTAAACAATTCGGCCTCAGTCCCACGAGAAAGTACGTTTTTCACCCGAATTGTCAGAATTGCCGGTATACGGTCCGCAAAGGGGTCTGACCCCTATGAACAACTGAACCTATAAATACCCTCTAATGCTACGCGGCAGAGCAGGTCTTCTGCATCTGTCCGTGCCTGCCCCTGAAGTGTTTCTTTCAGGTTCTCCAGTACGGTTGTCATCGTTACGACGCATGTCCTGACTCCCATGAGCCTTCCGACTGTGAGCATACAGGAGGATTCCATGTCAATCCCTGTTACTTTCAGCTTCTTCAGTTCTTCGAATGTCTCTGTCATGTCGCGTCCCCACTCGAGTGAGAACCGGGAATCATGCATCTTACTGTAGAATCCGTCCATTGTGCAGTTCAGGCCGTTTCGGTATTCGGCCCCCATGTCGGTTACGGTCTGGTTCATGCAGTTTACCAGATCAATATCTGCAACGGCCGGATATGTCATGTCCACGTAGGATGAACTGGTTCCTTCTCTTCTCATTGCGGCAATCGGGATAACGAATTTCCCGAGCATGTCATCCTGAAGCGCCATGACGGTTCCCATGCGCACTGCCACTTCCATACCGGATTCGTACATTTCCTCCATCGCGATTGCTGCGGACGGGGCTCCTATCCCAGTACTGGTTACTGTGATCTGCACACCTTTGTATGTTCCGGTGTAGGTGTTGAATTCTCTCTTGAATGCCACCTTCTGCGGATCATCCAGATATTGCTTCAGTACTTCTACTCTCCAGGGGTCCCCGGAAAATAATACATATTTTGATATATTAGACTTATCAGCCCCTAAATATAATGTACTCATGACTGTCCTCCCTTTTTCACCTGTCTGTATTTCTCTAAAAATGCGTCTTCCGCCGGCAGGTTTGTACAGCAGCCTTCTTTCTGCAGAACAAACCAGGACAGTACGCTTCCCATAACACAGCATTCCTTCGGTGTCTCACCGTTCAGGTACCCATAGAGGAATCCCGCCATATAGGAGTCGCCGGACCCTGTCGCGTCTACGACATGCTCTACCGGGCAGATTCCGATCTGTTCAATCTTTACTCCGTCTTTTGTCCGCTCATAGCAGATGCTGCCGTCCTTGCCCATCGTCGTTACGATGATGTCCACCTCACCGATCTCAAAGAGCTCTGTAATATCTTTAAATCCATACAGTTCCTCAATAATGCCGCGCTCTACTTCGTTTGTAAAAATGATCCTGCTGCCCGTGAGCAGTTCCTTTAAAAATTCCTCCGGAAATGCATCAAAATCGTCTTTCATCCCGAATACCACCGGCACATCGTACTCCCTGCATTTCCTGAAAAACACTTCGTTATCCTGTCTGGAAGCGACCGTTATAACCCCGAGCTTCGCATTCTCAAACAGGGCATCATCCATCTCCCCCGCAAACTTCCCATCCATTGACCCCGGATAGAAAATCGTGATATGGTCGTTATTGTTATCCTGCAGAAGATAGCATATGGAAGTAATCTCATCCTCTAAAACAGAAATCCCATCCAGAGGCACGCCGCCGTCTTCCAGAAACTTTTTAAAACCATTGCTTTCATAGTCGCCGCCCACCCGCAGGACCGGAAGGGACTTCTTCCCCAGCCTGCACAGCGCATAGGCGATATTGACGGAACAGCCGCCGTACTGGATCTGGCTGTTGTTTTTATTTGTAACCAGAGAAGTAAAGCCGATCTTCGCAGGCGAGGCTATTTTAATGATATGGTCCATGCTGACATATCCACTGGTAATCACGTCATACTCTTTCATACTTGTTATTCCTTTCCTGCAGGCATTATAAGGTACCCTCATCCAGCATTTTAAATAATGTCTCACTGTCAATCACATGGCCCAGATATTTATCAATATCCTCCAGATGTACACGGTTGACAGTCTCCGAATTCGTTGCCACACAGTCACTGATTACGTATCCCTCATAATCGAGATAAAATGCATCCGTAACGGTAGCCCTGATGCAGCAGTTCGTTTTCGTGCCGACAATAATCACATTTTTCACATCATTTTCTCTAAGGACAAGGTCAAGGTCTGTTGCAAAAAATCCGCTGTACCGCCTTTTTTTAATCACATAGTCGGACTCCTCTACAGGAAGCATCGGGTCGATCTCCTCCCCGCCGCTGCCTTCGATGCAGTTCGGACGCATGGCTGCCGCTTTTCTGTCGAATTTCCCCTTCCGGTTGCAGTGCTGGAGATATACAACAAGTACATCCTTTTCCCTGCACTTATCTAAAACCCGTTTGATCTTCGGCAGGATTTCCCGGTTCTGCGGGTAAAATACAAGTCCGTCCGGGTCCGTAAAATCCTTTACCATATCCACGATCAGCAGTGCTGTCTTTCCCATACATGCCCCTCCATTCTTTTTACATTTAAAGTTCATTCTTAAATCCGCGCACCTTGACATTTTTGTATTTCACGATTGAAACTACCGCAAGCACTGTTACCATGATGATATATGGAATGATATCGAACAGTCCTGCTGCCGGTCCTGCATAGATACTTAAGTTTACGGCCAGTGACCTCGCAACACCAAACAAAATCGCATAGAGTGACGATAATACCGGTTTCCCCTGTCCGCAGTAGATTGCCGCGATTGCGATAAACCCACGGCCCGCCGTCATATCATTGGTATAAAGGCCGAGGCGCTCTACCGAGAGGTTCACACCTGCCAGAGCACAGCAGAAGGCACCGATCAGGACTGCTGCATATTTATAAAAGTTTGTTTTGATACCAAGGCTCTTCGCAGAATCTTCATTCTCACCGACAACCCGTACATAGATTCCAAACTTCGTCTTATACATCAGAACTGCAAACGCGGCTATTCCGATAAATGCCAGATACGTGATCGGCGGATGGCCGCTTAAGATTGCCCCAATGATTGGGATATCTTTAATCAACGGAATATTAATCTTAAACTTCGCAATATTCACATTCGTCAGGTTGATGTTCGCCGTCTCCATCATCTTCATGACAAAACCTGCAATCGCAGGGGCAATCAGGTTGATGGCAAGACCTACGACGATGACATTTCCTTTATAAGTAATGCCCATAACAGAGAATACCAGTCCGTAAACCAGTGTACTTAAAATCGCCAGAATAACTGCCAGGGCCAGATTCCCGGTAAAGAACATCACCAGTGTGGAAATGAATGCACCGTTTAGCATCATACCTTCCAGTGCGATATTCAGCACGTTCGCCTTATATGCGAACATACCACCTATTACGCAGAGGATAATCGGCGTACTGTGATACACAGTATCATACAAAATGTTGTTAATCAGTTCCATTATGCAGCCTCCTCCCTTTTCTTTGCACTCTTCTTACGGAAAGAAAAATTCGTCCGCTCGGAGATGAATTTCACCGCCAGGAAGAGGATGATCAGTCCCTGGATCAGTGCCACAATTTCTTTCGGAACACTCGTGTACATGTTGATATTATCGCTTCCTGTCTTTAATGCTGCATAGAAGATGGCCGCAATCAGGATTCCTCCCGGGGAATGTCCGCCCAGAAGCGCAATCAGCATACCATCCCAGCCAAGCCCCGGTGTTCCGGAAAAACTTAATGTATACTTGAACTGTTCACTCATCATATAGCCTGATCCGGCAAGTCCTGCCAAAGCCCCGCTGATCAGCATCAGAATAATCGTCTTCTTAGCCACATTCATGCCGGCCGCCTCAGCAAATTCAGGATTCTTTCCGATTGCTGTCAGCTCATACCCAAGCTTTGATTTCTTCATCACAATATACATAATAATTAATACAATAATCGCTATCACAAAAAACATTGTCAGACGGGAGCGCCCGAATCTGGAAAACATCGCGCTCTCCTGAATGGTCGGTGTCGCAACATAACCGGAGCTCAAGTCACGGAAAACGCCTGTGGAAAGGTATTCCAGTGCTTTTGCCATTGCGTAGTTCAGCATCAGCGTTACTACCATCTCATTTACCTTGCACTTCGCCTTCAAAAGCGCCGGGATCAGGGCAAACGCCATACCGCAGAGGATACCGACTGCGAAACAGATGACTTTATGTACTAGCGGATTCATTCCGGTAATATACGCACCCGCGATTCCTGCAAAGAAACCACCCAGCAGCATCTGGCCTTCCACCCCCATGTTATAGAGATTTGCTTTGAACGTCACTGCGATTGCCAGACCTGTAAGGATCAGCGGTGATGCATAGTGGAGCGTATTCATAAATCCCGTGGAAGATAAAAATGACTTTTTCAGAAGTATCCAGTAAGTTTCCAGCGGATTCTCCCCGATGCATGCAATGACAATTCCTCCGATAATAAAGGCCAGCAGAATCGGCAGAACTGAATTGATTATATTCCTTAAAATATTTCCTTTTTTATTCATGAGCTGCCCCCTTTTCCCCCGGCTGGATACCTGCCATCAGAAGTCCGATACTTGCCGTCGTCACTTCATCCTGACAAACACGTCCGGAGATTTTCCCTTTATACATAACGATCATGTTATCTGAAAGGCTTAAGATTTCTGAAAGTTCACTGGATACCAGAATTACAGCGTTTCCCTCATCCCTGAACTTTAAAATCTGTTTGTGGATAAATTCGATGGAACCGATATCTACACCTCGGGTAGGCTGACAGGCAATCAGAAGCTTCGGGCCCGCAGACAGTTCTCTGGCAACAATGATCTTCTGCGCATTTCCCCCTGACAGGCTGGATACATTCCCGTTCAGGTCGCCGATACGGATATCAAATTCCTCGATATATTTGTCCCTCTTTGCCCGGATGGCCTTCTGGTCAAAGATCCCCCTTTTGCAGACATCCGGACTCCCGTGGTATCCTGCAATACAGTTCTCCGATATATTCATATCCCCGCAGAGTCCCTGCGCATAACGGTCCTCCGGAATGATGCCAACCCCGGATTTCCGGAGCTGTGCCGGCCAGTCATTGGTCACATCTTTTCCAAGAAATGTTACCGTTCCCTTTGTGGACTCCATCAGTCCGGTCATCAGCTTTACAAGCTCCGACTGTCCGTTTCCTTCCACACCTGCTACTCCCAGTATTTCTCCTTTATGGACTTTGAAGGAAATCTCAGATACGACTTCTTTTCCGTAGTCATTGATCGTAGACAGGTCCTTCACTTCATATATGACTTCATCCGCTATTGGTTCTTTTCTCTCATTATTTACGGTCAGTACAACATTTCTTCCGACCATCATCTGTGCAAGCTCCGCCTCGTTGGTATCTTTCGTCTTCACATGTCCGATGACCTTCCCCTGCTTGATGACGGTAATGCTGTCGCTTAATTCCATGACCTCGCGCAACTTATGTGTGATTACAATAATCGTCTTTCCCTGTTTCTTCATGTTCTTCAGGCTGACCATGAGGTCATCTACTTCCTGCGGTGTCAGCACTGCCGTAGGCTCATCCAGTATCAGGATGTCGACATTACGGTAAAGCATCTTCAGAATCTCTACCCTCTGTCTTCCGCCTACTGAGATATCCTCGATCTTATCGAGGGGATTTAACTCAAAATGATATTCGTCTATTAACTTCTGTACCTTTTCAATCTCTGTCTTTGAATCTACAAAAGGGGATTTCCCCTTCTTTATCTCAACACCAAGCAAAATATTCTCATACACGGTGAGGCTGGGCACCAGCTTAAAATGCTGATGCACCATACCGATCCCATTTGCTATTGCATCAATGGGGCTGTTCATCTGAACCTCTTTGCCGCGGATCAGGATTTTCCCACTGGTTGGCTGCAATAAGCCGTAGAGCATATTCATAAGTGTCGACTTTCCGGCGCCGTTCTCACCGACGATACATTTGATTTCCTGTTCTTCCACACTCAGGCTTATCTTGTCATTAGCCGTGAAATCGCCGAACTTTTTTGTCAGATCAACCACTTCTATCATGCTCATTTATGTACCCTCATTTCTTATTTACTTAATTGTTACATTCTTGCATGTGCCCGGGTCGAATTCTTCGCCAACCTGTGCATTTGTTACCTTGATTGTCCCATCAGCAATCTGTGCCTTCAGGTCATCAATGTATGTCATGATCTCATCCCATTTTGCCTGTGCCTCATCTGTATCAGCCAGGGCATTTTTGATCTGAGTCAGGTCTGTGATATCTGTTGCGCCTGATGCAAGTGAGAATGTCTGAAGTCTGTCAATGTCATTGATTTTTCCGTCCACATATGCCTTTGTGATATCAAATACCGGAACAGATGTATTCTTAATAACACTTGTCAGGATATATCCCGGCTGCATATCGTCTTTGTCTGCATCTACGTGGATTGCCAGCTTTCCGTCTTCTTTTGCCTTAGATGCAACACCGTCTCCAACGCTTCCTGCCACTGCGTATACGAGGTTTGCCCCCTGGTTATAATAAGTTCCTGCCACTGTGCTTCCTGTTGCCGGATCAGCGAATCCTGCATCATATTTTGCATAGTAGTCATAATTTACTCCAAGGTCTTCAGCTGCCTTGTTGATTCCTTCAACAAATCCATAAGAAAATACTGTGATACCGTTTGAATTGGTTCCGCCTACGAATCCGATTGCACGTCCGCCTTTGTCAAGGTCCGTGAACTTATAATTTTCAGCCGGGAACAGTACATCTTTGTTCTCAAGCACCTGTACGCCGAGTGCCCCTGCTATGTAAGAAGCCTCATGCACATCAAACAGTGCACAAATAACATTATCATGGATTACATTGCCGCTCTCATCTACGTTCGGGTTGTCATTGACACAGACAAATGTTGTATCCGGGTACATCTCTGCAATTGGTTCTGAACCGCCGACTCCTTTAATCAAAGCATCGAAATCGTATTCCAGGTTAAAGATAACATTGTATCCATCTTCCGCCAGTGTCTCAAGTGCAGCCGGGATTCCGTTCGTAGGCTCAACTACCTTGTACTCTACTCCCAGTTCATCAGCCGCTTTCTTAGCGCCTTCTACTGCAGTCTGATTGTAACCGTTGTCATTCTGTCCTGCGGAATCACAGACGATTGCAATCTTCACATCACTTTTCTTGCCGGAGTCCGCGCTCTTTTCGTCCTTGCTTCCTCCGCCGCAGGCTGTCAGACAGCCTACTGTCATAGCCGCTGCTAATAACACACTCAACACTTTTCTGCTTTTTTTCATAATGTTCCTCCTTTTTCTTTCACATCTTGAATTTATTTGACCTGCTCAATATAAAACTTATATTGATCTGTCCGATAGTAACATTTGAAGCTTTCAATCGGCAGCTCCTTGCCCTGGACGACTCCGTATGTCGTGCTTCCGAATAATATGACGGGCATCTGTTCATCAATATCCAGATATTCTGCAATTTCTTCTTCCGTCAGGACCGCCTCAATCGTCCTTCTTGACTTCGCAAATCTGACTCCGTACTGCTCTCTGAGAAGATCATATAATGACTGGGTGCTGAAATCATACTTCTCAATCCCCGGAAATAACTTGCGCGGGAGATAGGTGATCGTATAATTCAAAGGCTCACCGTCTGCCATCGTGATTCTCTCCAGGCGGAACAGCTCATCTCCTACCGCTGTGTTCAGCAGCCTTGCCCGCTTGGCATCCGCCGGAACAATTTCACTGACTATCACCTTCTTGGAAGGATTCCTTCCCAGCCTGATCACATCATCCGTACAACTGGTGATCGCGAACAGGTTCTGGCTGTAATCATCGCTTTTTACATATGTTCCTTTCCCCTGCACTTTGTAAAGATAGCCACTTGTCACCAGTTCGTCAATAGCCCTTCTGACTGTGATGCGGCTGACCTGGTACTGCTCCATCAGCTCTCTCTCACTTGGGATCAGGCATTCTGGTTCAAACTCCTCTTCCTCGATCTTCTGGATCAGTTCCTTTTTTAGGGCAAAATACTTTGGTACGCGTTCCTCTTCCATTCACTTCCTCCCTTGTTAACGTTATGTCATCATGTCGTTATGTCGTCATAACCAGTTGTAATTATATAATAATCCTATTTTGAAAAAAGTCAACACTTTAACCAGTTTTTTATTTACTGCCAATTCATTTTTGTTTATTTTCACATATTTTAAGTGTTTATTTTGTGAAAAGTGCTCAGCAAAAAGTAAAAAAAGACAGCCTTCTTTATCCGCTTTATAAAAGCTGAATAAAAATGCTGTCCTTTTTCATAACCAGTCGGAATGTTTCTGAGGAAAATCATCATTTCCTGCCTACAGGGCCACCTGGTCTATATAAAACTTATATTTATCCGTCCGGTAATAGCACTTGAAATTCTCAACCGGCTGTTCCTGTCCGTTGACCTCCCCGTAAGTGGTGCATCCGAACAGTATGACCGGCATCCCCGGTTCAATATCCAGATACTCGGCAATCTCGTCTTTCACAAGCACAGCCTCAACCGTTCTGCGTGCCTTGGTAATACTGACATGGTACTCTTCCCCGAGCACCTGATACAGAGACTCTTTCCCAAAATCATGCTTTTCAAGCCCCGGAAACAGCTTCATCGGCAGATATGTAAGCGTATAGTTCAACGGCTCTTCATTGGCATATAAGACCCTCCCCAGCTGGAAAACCTGATCCGCAGCTGTCAGATTCAGTGCCTTTGCCCTCTTTTTATCTGTCGTAAGAACCTGCGATACAATCACCTGCTTGGTCGGTGTCATCCCCATATTGCGTACAGCCTGGGTACAACTGACTAAAGAGAACAGATCATTGCTCTTCTCATCAGTCTTTACATAAGTCCCTTTCCCCTGTACTTTATACAGGTATCCCTCGACAACCAGCTCATCAATCGCCTTGCGTACGGTAATCCTGCTGACCTGATGCTGCTCCATCAGTTCACGCTCGCTTGGTATCGGCCCGTCCGGAGTATATTCCTCCATCTCGATCTTGCGGATGATCTCCTTCTTTAACTGATAATATTTTGGCACACGTTCCTCGTTCATAACATACCTTCCTGTTCCTTGACTGCTGCTGATAAATTCATCCGGCAATACTCCGCCTTTGTGCAGACAGTTCTTTATATAGATTATAGCAAATCTTCCCGGGCTTTAAAAGGGGCTTTCATTGGGATCACTTAATACTTCATATATTCCCCCTGAAAAAATTTAGCCAGATTCCATATAATCTTCTCCATGTCAAGAACAGTATATATCTCTTCATCCGCCAGAATCATCTTCTTCTCTATCCAGATCTCATTGCAGGCACTCTCACTTTCCGGTCTCTGAATCTCAGTATACTTTCCCGGGTCAAGTATATATGGCTCTCCCGAATATAAGATTCCCAGCTGGTAATTCTGGTACTCAAAGATAAAAACAAGCGTCCTCTCCTCCTCCGGCTCTGTCTCTTCTATACACAAAACCGGCACAATCCCGCCTTTATAATTACAGACCCCGGTAAAATGTTCGGGGAGGCAGGGCATTCTGGATATCTTCAGCTCACGGCATATTTCCCTGATGTCCCTGAACTCAAACGCATAATTTTTCTTCTTCCCGCGTATGCATAGCAGTTCGCGGTCATTCTCTATCTCCATATGTTCCCTCTTTCATATAAATCAAACAGTATTTCCAGGTCAAGTGCCGTACAGATCTTCCCGCTTCCCATAATGCTCATTCCGCTTGCCCCTGTTTTACGCCGGAAGTCGACTCCAAACAGGGCCGGGAGCTGTTTTATAACAATGCGCTTCTGTTCATACATGCTGTCCACAAGCAGGCACCCTTCCTTTTCCGTCCCTTTCGCATATACGATGGCAGCTGTATCCGGTGTCTCCCCTCCCAGACTATAGAATTTTCTCAGGTCAACGAGCGGCACCATGCGTTCTTCAAACAAAATATAATTACGTCCATTGATCTCTTGTATATTCTGCCTGTTTTTACCGTATTCCAAAAAACGGAACACATAACGGGCGGGAATGGAAAACCGGTACTCTCCAACTCTGAACCGGATACACTCCATCGTTGCCAGTGTAAGCGGAACGACAAGTGTAAAGGTACTTCCTTTTCCTGTCTCACTCTCAATATACAGGTTTCCTCCGGCATTTTCCAAAACATTCTTCACAACATCCAGCCCTACGCCCCTGCCTGAATATTCCGTCACTACATCCTTCGTCGTAAATCCCGGGTGGAGGAGCAGGTCCATAATTTCCTGTCTGCTGTACTCTTCTTCTGGTTTGGAGAGGATACCCATACTTCTTGACTTTTCCAGAATCTTATCCTGGCTTATTCCTCTTCCGTCATCTGAAATCGTAATCAGCACCTCTCCTACTGTGCTTTCCACATTAAACTCTATCTTCCCTTTCGGGTCTTTTCCCGCTGCGATCCGCTCTTCAGGAGGTTCTATCCCGTGGTCGACCGCATTTCTTATCAGATGCAGAAGAGCCTCTGAAATATATTCAACAACACTTTTATCCGCTTCTATATCTCCACAGCTAGCCTTAAAATCGACCTCTTTCTTTTCATCCCGGCAGATATCTCTAAGAATCCTGCGAACCTTCGGGACGATCCGTTCAACCGGTACCATGCGCATCTCCATGACTGTACGTTCAACTTCACTGATGAGCCGGTTGATCTGGTGGGCGGTGCCTTCTTTCAGGTCACTCATCCCGTTCTCCTCAAGCTGGGCCTCCAGGGACATCATCTGTATGATCATCTCACGGGCAAGGTTCTGCAGACGGTCAAGCCTGTCGCTGCGTACGTTCAAAAAGTCATTCTCGGGATTTGATGCTGCTGCCGCAGGCGCGGCAGGCTCCGGTTCCTTCTTCCCAGCCGCCGTGTTTTCCTTCAGTATCTCACACTGGGCAACAAACAGGCCTCCCCTTAATATATCCATAACCTGTTCTTTGTGTTCGCTCTGGAAACGGATAAAGACTCCGTGTTCAGCAATTTGCTCCGCTTCACTCTGTGCACTTTCCAGATTCGCAGGGAGGGTCTCCAACTCCGTGCACAGACCTGTAATCTGGCGCACAACCATAAATGCGCGGATATTTTCCATCCGGCATCCTTCCTCCAGCCTGATCCTTACGATAACCCCGGGCTTCTCCAACATCTCCCGGGGTCTGTCATCCTCCTCCCCGGCAGATTTCTGTTCTTTTATTTCCCCGCACACCTGCTCACTGCTGATTTTCTTCAGGTAATCTTTTGCCCCTGCTTCCAGTACGGACGTATCTCCCGGTTCGTAACCAGCCAGCACCATGCACTTCATTTCATCTTCAATATAATCTGAAAATGCATACAGCAAATCAAACAACTCCGTTTCCGCCTGTTCGATTCCTTCCTGCTGTTCTCTGAACCAGGAAAATAAATCCTCCATCGTATGTGCCAGCGAAGATAATCCTTTCAGCCCCATCATTGCAGAAGAACTCTTTAGTGTATGCATGATCCGAAATATATTATGAATATCTTCCCCTGTGAAAGCATTCTTCTTTTCAGTCTCCAGAAGAACCGCACCGAGCTGTTCCGTCAGCTGTTTTGCCTCCATCAGATATACTTCCAGCATCTCCTGTGCATCTTCATCAAAGTATCCCATATTCTCACTCCGCCTGTTCTATGCTTTCATACCATACGCTGCGGTTTTTCCCGTTTCTCTTGCCATAATACAGTGCCTTGTCCGCACACGCGATACATTCCTCGATTCCTTCCTGTTGTCCGTAAACATGGAGCCCCAATGTAATCGTACAGAAAAATTTATCTTCCTTGTTCCAGATTCCAAATTGTTCTATGTCTTTACGGATCGTTTCACTAATCTCAAATGCTTCCTGCTCCGTCACATTGAAAAGCACAATCAGGAATTCTTCCCCGCCCCATCTCACAACTTTATGCTGGCGGCAGTGCGCCTCCATTATATTAGCAATACAAACGAGAGCCGCATCTCCGGCATCATGTCCATATGTATCATTCACTTTTTTAAAATCGTCGATATCGCACAGAATCACAACATTTTTCTTTTCCTCTACCCTGCTGCCTTTGATATCATCTAACAGATCCCCCACAACATATCTCCTGTTGTAGAGTCCCGTCAGACCATCCTTGAATGCAAGCTCATTCAGCTTGCTCATGGTCGTCTTCAGTTCTGTGTTCATCCTGTTCAAATCGTCTTTCTGGCACTTCATTTTCAAATGCGCTACTACGCGTGACTGAAGCTCACCTTTGACAAAAGGTTTTTTAATGTAATCACATGCCCCAAGCGTAAATCCCTTCACTACATCATCATCTTTATCTTTCGATGTCAGATAGACAATGGAAGCGTTATTCTGATCCCTCATTTTCAGCTTGTCAAAGAGCTGATATCCATCCGTATCCGGCAATACGACGTCCAAAAGAATCAGATCCGGCTGGTACTGTTCTATCATATCCAGCGCCTCTGCCCCGGTATGTGCCTCACAGAGAAATATATCTGTATCCCGAAGCGCTGCTTTAATCTGCTGGCAGATCATAAGACTGTCGTCCACCACCATTACAATTTGTTTCCTTTCCGTTTCCATCATAGTCCCTCCATCTATTGTATCTGCATACTATATCTCATAAATATATCATTTCATGTCTGACTGTACTTATTTCCAACACACCGTCTTCTGACCGGAAAGTAATCGTCCTTCCATAGCTTCCCCCGGTATCTTCCCCAGCAATCCGGACGCCCTCTTCCTGCAGTGTTTTCTTCACACTCTGTATATTCCAGTACCCGATATCCCAGCCCTTTTCTACGCCGCGGAACATCCTGGCACCGCCTGCAATCTTCGCTGTCAGAGTTCTCCTGCTGGCTCCCTGCCTGCAAATCTCACTGATCAGCTCACGAGTCCCTTCCACTGCAAACTTATATACATTCTCCTGATTTACCGCGCGGCTCTTGTCCGGTAAAATCACATGGGCCATTGCAGCTACCTTCGTCTTCGTGTCATATAGACATACTCCTACGCACGATCCCAGTGCGTAAGAAACCAATGCCTGGCCGTTTCTGGCCGTTTTTCCTTCAGCAATTCCCACCACGATTTTTTCCATAGTATTACTCCCTGAGCTTATCCAGTATGGCAGTCATTGCTGTCATCTCCGGCCAGAACAGTATCCGTCCGACATAAGCATGGCCTCCCATACGGAATACATTCTCGATCAACAGCACGTCATCACTGACCTGCAGATGTCTTGCAAGCGGAACACCCAGGATCGCACCTCCCATATCAATGCACATATCGGGTACAGACACATCTGTCTCCATCCCGGTAACCTGTGACAAGGCGCGTATATAGGAACCGCACATAATGTTTCCAAGCTCACTTAACACAGACAGCTCCATTTCATCCAAAGCCGTCAGGTCCCTCTCTTTCTCTTCCAGCATCGCATCCATAACTGCACGCGTAAACGCCTCATCCATCAGGAAGAGGAACATCCCCTTGAGTTCACCAAATACTTGAATCAGAATGCCCGCCTGCAGTTCTTCCTGTATGTCAAGCTCATCAAAAATGTCTTGGTATTTCACGAATCTGAGAGTCGGCACCCCTACTTCAAGCGGATGCTCCATCATCATTGAAAGAGATGCGACCGCATTTCCCGTCCCGATGTTTCCCAGTTCCTTTAATATATCCTTTGCTATATCATCCAAAGCTAAATAATTTTCCATCTGTATCCTTCTTTCCTGTCCCGGTACCGCGTATCCTAAATACTTTGCCCGGTGCTGTATTAAAGTTCAAACTGTTCTACCAGTTCTCTCAGCATCTGGGCCTGGGCTGACAACTCCTCGCTTGCTGCTGCACTCTCTTCCGATGTGGCAGAGTTACCCTGCACAATATCCGAGATCAGCTCAACACTCTTTCTGATCTGGGCGATTGCATCTGCCTGCTGTTCGGAGAGCCTGGATATGTCCCCGACCATCTCGTTAACGGTCTCGGCACCTTCTACAGATGTCTTCAATGTACGGGCTGTCATACTGGCAGCCTCATAGCCTTCTCTGACAGCCTCTGAGTTCTTCTCCGCAAGGTCTGCAGTCAGCTTGGACGCACTAGCGGTCTTGGCCGCAAGCCGGCGCACCTCTCCTGCCACAACTGCAAAGCCTTTGCCAGCATCACCTGCCCTTGCTGCCTCTACAGACGCATTCAGGGCCAGTATATTCGTCTGAAATGCGATGTCTTCTATCTCCTTGACAATGCCTGTAATTTCTTTCGAGTTTTCCTGAATCTCTTTTATGCTGCCCTGCAGCTTCTCCATCTGCTGGTTGTTCTCCAGAATGCGGTCTCTTACTTCAGACGCATAGTCTCTGGACTTCACAGCTTTCTCTGCGTTGACGCCTACGCTTTCAGCAATTTCATTGATGCTTACGGCAAGCTCTTCGATCGAGCTCGCCTGTTCAGACGCCCCCTGTGCCAGCACCTGGGCCCCGTCAGATACCTGCTCTGCTCCTCCTGACACCAACTCCGAACTGCTGCTGATCTGCCTCATGGAATTTCTGAGCATCTTCCCAATCTCTTCCATCGATTCACCGAGAGCGATAAAATCCCCCTTGAACTTTATATCACATGTATAGTTCAGCCGTCCGGCCCCCAGAGCGAGCAGGCCTTTTCTCAATTCCGAAACATAGAGGCTTAAGGACCGTGCTGTAGAACGGATATCATCAGCCAGTTCACCAAATTCATTGGCGGATTCGTAATCCAGCTTCACATCCAGCTGGCCATTTGCAATCTGGCTGGCTGCCCCCTTCACTGCTATAATAGGCTGCACTGTGCTTCTGGTAATCGCAATCCATAAAAAGATGGTAATCAGGACACAAAAGGCCGCAAGCATACTCAAGAATGTAATGACACTGACATTCTGTTTTTTAACGGTTTCCAGACTGGCTTCTGCATCTGCTTTGGAGGCTTCCTCGACCTCATCTACAACACTGATTACAGTTTCCGCCTGTGGCTCGTATTCCTTAAAATAGACATCAAATGCCGCCTGGTCATTATTCTGCTCAAGATATGTATAAACGCGCTGTCGGGCCTCTTTTAATTTTCCATATTCATCAGCAAGCTGGTCTACTTTTTCTCCGCCGCTGATATATCCCGAATTAAGCTCTGTTATCCCTGCATCAACATTTTTCGCTGTTTCCTGAATAATCTGCATGCACTCTTCTTCATCAACCACATTATCTGTTGTAGATATGATCGCAAGATTTTTTACAATCTGTAAAATATTCGTGCTCACTTCATGTGAAGTCTCAACATTTGCAAACGGGCCGCTGTACAGCGCCTCCATTCTTTGTCCGAGATCACGAATACTCAGAACCGATAATATAACTGTCAGGATATACAGTGCTATGACCGTGGCAAATGCTGCCATCAGCTTTCGCCCCACTCTCAGATTCTTAAAAAGTCCCTTCATAGCTTTTTCCTCTCCTATGTATTAGCTTTCCAGAATATATGCAACTACCTTTTGTAGTTCTTCTTTTTTAAATGGTTTCACTATAAATTCCAGAGCACCGCAGCCAATCGCCTTCTGGATCATCATCTCCTGTCCGATTGCAGAACACATAACGACTTTAGCCTTCGGGTCATATTCAATAATCTCACCCAGTACTTCGATCCCTGACTTTCCGGGCATAGTAATATCGAGCAGAACAAGGTCCGGGCTTTCCCTGCGGTAGATGGCAACCGCCTCATCCCCGTCAGCCGCCTCCAGAATATTATTATATCCTGCCTTTTCCAGTGTTTTTCGTATGGTCGTCCTCATAAACACAGCATCATCTACTATCATTATTTTATTTTCCATATCTTTTCCTCCATCTTTTTTAAAGCCCCTGATCTCTTATGCATTCTCTGACTTTCTGTATACTGCCGGATACACCTGCTCCAGACTTGTCTCTTCCCTGGAGAGCAGTTCCGCGTGACCTATGAACAGATACCCTCCGGGATTCAGGTTTTCCTCAAGCCGTGAAACAAGCTGCTTTCTTGACACCTTGTCAAAATAAATCATGACATTCCGGCAGAATATAACGTCAAACTTTCCATTCTGTCTCATCGGCTCCATCAGATTATGCTTCTGAAACCTTATGTTATACCTGAGGTTTTCATTTACCCGGAAATTATTTTTATCGATATCCTGACAATACTTCTCCCGCCAGGACAACGGGATATTTTCACGTTCCCGTTCCGGATAGATGCCCTGTTCTGCCTTCTTAAGTACTTCCTCCGAAATATCCGTGGCAAGGATTCTCACATTCGGCAGTTGTCCTCCCTGGTCCTGATATTCCTGAAGACACATCTTAAGTGTATAGCATTCCTCACCTGTGGCACAGCCGGCGCACCATATTTGGCAGGATCCATACCTTTTCTTTAGAGCTAGCTCCGGCAGGACCCTCTCTTTGAGTATAGTAAAATGTTCCGGTTCCCGAAGGAAATACGTAAAGTTTGTCGTCAGCCGGTTTACCATTCCGCCTGCAATCTCACCGGTCCGGTCCTTCTGAAGCATTTTCAGATACTCCGCAAACGTTTCTGCTCCGCACCGTTCAAGCTCTTTTACCATTCTGCATTCGATTAATATCTTTTTATTTTTAAGATTAATTCCGTATTGTGTACGGAAATATTCCACAATATCCAAAAACTCCTGATCTGTAAGCCTAATCACTTCTTTTCCCCCACACGCCGTCCCCCAACGGCAGTATTGAATCAGTTAATCCAGTCCCGGCACTTGCTTCTCCTGTAGAATCACCTGCCATACCTGCAAGATGTCCTTGTTCTGTCCTGAATATGATACCACAGGCAAAACCTCTCGCGCCTTCCGGTAAACACTCTTTATCGCTTTCCACAGACTGGCCATAATACACTACCAGCTCCTCTTCATAAAAAGAAATCCCCATTACCCGGTCAGAGGCCAGCGGCACTCTCAAAATTTGGGGCCGCATCACTACAGCCACTATCTTATCCCTGTCTATATATACGGTCTGCCCTTCCCGCTCCAGTATAAGGTACTGTGCCGCCTCTTCTGCCGGCGTTTTCCATACTTCTGTCCCTTGTTCCTCTGCCGCCTGTATAGGCGTGTCCATCTCTGCTGCCTTTTTCAGCAGCTTTGCGTCCAGCATATATCCCCAGCGTTCGCCGTCAGCCAGCTGTATTTTCGCCACCGATTTCAGAAAATGGTTCTGACTGTTGATAACCGGCTCCGTCAGCAGGAATTCTCTCAGATAGCTGCTTTCTACAATCCCGTCGATTCTGCTGGCTAAGATTCCTGCCGCCTCCCGGTCAATACAAAAATCATCCGGGCAGGTACTTTGTATATCGTCTGCCTTCAGTAGTATACAATACCTGTGTACAGTATTTCCGCTGTCCGTATGACCTCCTGCGGTATGCAAAAAATCAACAAAAGACAGCTCTGTCACCTGGTCTGCATCCATGATTCTTTCTACACAGGAAAGAGTAAGCAGATAAAAAACCGCATCCACCTCAAACACCAGATAAGAACTGTCCATCTTTTCCATCCATAACCGCCCCCTCAAATTCAAGCTAGTTTAATCATACTTTATTCCTGACGTAAACACAAGATAACCGTTAGTTTTTGTTAAATATTTTTATATTACAAGTGTTTCCCCTGTGATTTTCCGTCTGTTTTGTTCACCTCTGCAGGTAAAAAAAAGAGCCGGCGGCTAAATAGCCGTCAGCTCCTTTTTCTATTCTTCTTCTGCAAGTACCAGTTCTTCCTCAATATCTAGTTCTTCGTCAAAGTCTATCTCGTCATCCATTTCAAATTCCGTGCTCAGTTTAACATCACGGTACTTTCTCATACCTGTACCAGCCGGAATATGCTTACCGATGATTACATTTTCTTTCAGTCCGACCAGATGGTCAACTTTACCCTTGATTGCAGCTTCCGTCAGAACCTTTGTTGTCTCCTGGAAGGATGCTGCCGACAGGAAGGAATCTGTTGCAAGGGATGCTTTTGTGATACCAAGCATAATCTGCTCGCCCGTTGCCGGCTCTTTGCCTTCTGCTTCAAGCTGTTCATTCACTTCATTGAATTCCAGCACATCTGCCATTGTACCCGGCAGGAATTCGGAATCACCGCGCTCCTCGATACGAATCTTCTTCAGCATCTGGCGCACAATAACCTCGATATGCTTATCGTTGATCTCAACACCCTGCAGGCGGTATACACGCTGTACTTCCTGAATCATATAATCCTGAACGGCACGTAAGCCTTTGATCTTCAGGATATCATGAGGATTCACGCTACCTTCTGTCAGTTCGTCTCCGGCCTCTAATACCGCGCCGTCCTGTATCTTGATACGGGAACCATACGGGATCAGGTATGCCTTGGACTCTCCTGTCTCACTATTTGTTACGATGATCTCACGCTTCTTCTTTGTATCGCTGATCACTGCAGTTCCTGCAAACTCTGTGATAATGGCAAGACCTTTCGGCTTTCTTGCCTCAAAAAGCTCCTCGACACGAGGAAGACCCTGTGTGATATCGTCACCGGCAACACCACCCGTATGGAATGTACGCATGGTCAGCTGTGTACCCGGCTCACCGATGGACTGTGCAGCAATAATGCCGACAGCTTCGCCGACCTGTACTGCTTCTCCCGTTGCCATGTTCGCTCCGTAACACTTGGAGCATACACCATTCTTGCACTTACATGTAAGCATGGTACGGATCTTAACGCTTTCTAAGTGGTTGCCCTTTGCATCCACACCCTTTTTCATGACTTTCTCCGCACGTCTCGGAGTAATCATGTGGTTTGCTTTTACAAGGACATTTCCATCTTTATCTTTAATATCCTCACAGGAGAAACGTCCTGTAATACGCTCCTGAAGGCTCTCAATCTCTTCATTACCATCCATGAATGCTTTGACATACATTCCCGGAATTTCTTTTCCTTCTTCCACACAGTCGCTGTCATGAATGATCAGTTCCTGGGAAACGTCGACAAGACGTCTTGTCAGGTATCCTGAATCGGCTGTACGCAGGGCTGTATCAGACAGACCTTTACGGGCACCATGCGCAGACATGAAGTACTCCAATACGTCCAGACCTTCACGGAAGTTCGACTTGATAGGCAGCTCGATTGTACGGCCCGTTGTATCGGCCATAAGTCCACGCATACCTGCCAGCTGCTTGATCTGTTTATCGGAACCACGGGCTCCAGAGTCAGCCATCATGAAGATGTTGTTATATTTATCAAGACCGGACAGCAGCGCCTCTGTCAGCTTATCATCGGTTGCCTTCCATGTCTCAACGACTTCTTTGTAACGCTCTTCCTCGGTGATCAGACCACGCTTGTAGTTCTTTGTGATCCTGTCAACGGTATTCTGTGCTTCCTCGATCATCTGAGGCTTCTCCGGCGGCACAGTCATATCGGAAATAGATACGGTCATAGCCGCTCTTGTAGAGAACTTGTAGCCGATCGCTTTTACGTTATCAAGCACTTCTGCTGTCTGTGTAGAACCATGTGTATTAATAACCTTCTCAAGGATCTGTTTGAGCTGTTTCTTACCTACATGGAAATCAACCTCAAGTATCAGGTCATTGCCCTCCACTTCACGATCCACGAATCCGAGGTCCTGAGGAATGATTTCATTGAACAGAAGCCTTCCTACTGTTGCCTCTATCACACCCGTCTTCTCGGTTCCGTCAGGCATCATCTTTGACACACGGACTTTGATTCTGGAATGCAATGTTACATAACCATTTTCGTATGCCAGTATCGCTTCATTCGTACTCTTGAAGAACATGCCTTCACCTTTGGCACCAGGTCTTTCCTGTGTCAGGTAGTAGATACCAAGTACCATATCCTGTGAAGGAACGGCAACCGGACCACCATCGGATGGTTTCAGCAGGTTGTTCGGTGAGAGCAGTAAGAAACGGCACTCAGCCTGTGCTTCTACAGACAGCGGTACATGGACGGCCATCTGGTCCCCATCGAAATCGGCATTGTAGGCAGCACATACGAGCGGGTGCAGCTTGATCGCTTTACCTTCTACAAGGATAGGCTCAAATGCCTGAATACCAAGTCTGTGAAGTGTGGGGGCACGGTTCAGCATAACCGGATGCTCTTTGATAACTTCCTCGAGTACATCCCATACTTCCGTCTGAAGTCTTTCCACCATCTTCTTTGCATTTTTGATGTTATGCGCGGTTCCGTTTGCAACCAGCTCTTTCATAACAAAAGGCTTGAACAGCTCGATTGCCATCTCTTTCGGCAGACCGCACTGGTAGATCTTCAGTTCCGGCCCTACGACAATAACGGAACGTCCTGAATAGTCAACACGTTTTCCGAGCAGGTTCTGGCGGAAACGTCCGGATTTACCTTTCAGCATGTCAGATAAGGATTTCAGCGCCCTGTTTCCGGGGCCTGTAACCGGGCGGCCGCGGCGGCCGTTGTCAATGAGCGCATCAACAGCTTCCTGCAGCATACGTTTCTCGTTACGCACGATAATGTCCGGGGCTCCCAGTTCAAGGAGTCTCTTAAGACGGTTATTTCTATTGATAATTCTTCTGTATAAATCATTTAAGTCAGATGTTGCGAAACGTCCGCCGTCCAGCTGTACCATCGGACGTAAATCCGGCGGGATAACCGGAATAGCTGTCAGAATCATCCACTCCGGTTTGTTGCCGGATTCACGGAATGCTTCTACTACTTCCAGACGTTTTACGATTCTTGCACGCTTCTGTCCTGTTGCGTTGGTCAGGCCAGCCTGCAGTTCTGCATATTCCTTTTCCAGATCAATAGACTGGAGCAGTTCCTGAATGGACTCAGCCCCCATTCCGACACGGAATGAGCCATAGCCCCATTTTTCTTTTGCTTCCTGATACTCTGCCTCGGATAAGATCTGTTTGTACTGTAAGTCAGTTTCTCCTTTATCGAGTACGATATAAGAAGCAAAATACAGCACTCTCTCCAGTGTTCTCGGAGAAATATCCAGAATCAGTCCCATACGGCTCGGGATTCCTTTAAAGTACCAGATATGGGAAACCGGCGCTGCCAGTGCGATGTGCCCCATACGCTCACGGCGTACGGAGGCTTTTGTTACTTCAACACCACATCTGTCGCAGACAACACCTTTGTAACGAATCTTCTTGTACTTACCGCAGTGGCACTCCCAGTCCTTGCTTGGTCCGAAAATACGCTCACAGAAAAGTCCGTCCTTCTCAGGTTTCAGTGTTCTATAGTTAATGGTCTCCGGCTTGGTTACCTCACCTCTTGACCAGTCCATAATTTTTTCCGGTGAAGCCAGCCCGATTTTGATTGCATCAAAAGTCAATGGTTGGTATTGTTGTTCATTGTTACTTGTTGGCATATAAATGGCTCCTCCTATTCTTCGTCATCTATAAATTCATCAAAGTCGAGCTCTGCATCGTCTTCGAATTCATCGTCCTCAGGTTCCACATCCTCAAGTTCTTCCCCAACAAATTCCTGTTCTGTGAATCCATGTTCCCCGAGAGGTTCATCTTCATCACGGTATCTTCTGTCACCTTCGATAATAGAGTGCAGATCGGTCTCGCCGAAATCTACAGTTTCCATAATCTCTACTTCTGTATTGTCATCACGCAGCACTCGTACATCCAGTGCCAGTGACTGAAGCTCTTTTAAAAGTACCTTGAAGGACTCCGGAATTCCCGGTTCAGGGATGTTCTCGCCTTTAATGATTGCTTCATAGGTCTTCACACGTCCGACAACGTCATCTGACTTCACAGTCAGGATTTCCTGCAGAGTATAGGATGCACCATATGCTTCCAGTGCCCAAACCTCCATCTCTCCGAAACGCTGTCCGCCGAACTGTGCCTTACCACCCAATGGCTGCTGTGTAACCAGTGAGTAAGGACCTGTAGAACGGGCGTGGATCTTATCATCTACCAGATGATGAAGCTTCAGGTAGTGCATGTGTCCGATTGTAACCGGGCTGTCGAAATACTCTCCGGTACGGCCGTCCCTTAAGCGGACCTTTCCGTCGCGTGACAGTGGGACTCCCTTCCACAGTTTTCTGTGTTCTCTGTTGTCAGACAAATATTCCAGAACTTCCGGAAGGAGCTCTTCGCCGTGTTTCTCCACGAATTCTTCCCATTCCAGATTCACGTAATCGTTTGCCAGATCCAGGGTATCCATAATATCAATCTCGTTCGCACCGTCGAAGACTGGCGTAGAGATATTAAATCCTAATGCTCTTGCCGCGAGGCTTAAGTGAATCTCAAGTACCTGTCCGATATTCATACGGGAAGGCACACCCAGCGGGTTCAGAACGATGTCCAGAGGACGCCCGTTCGGAAGATACGGCATATCTTCTACCGGAAGTACACGGGAAACAACACCCTTGTTACCATGACGGCCGGCCATCTTGTCACCTACAGAAATCTTTCTCTTCTGCGCAATATAGATGCGGACTGCCTGATTCACTCCCGGAGACAGCTCGTCGCCGTTCTCTCTTGTAAATACTTTGGCGTCTACGACAATACCGTATTCACCATGAGGCACTTTCAGGGAAGTATCTCTTACTTCACGCGCCTTTTCACCGAAGATTGCACGAAGCAGTCTCTCTTCGGCTGTCAGTTCTGTCTCTCCCTTCGGAGTTACTTTACCGACCAGGATATCTCCTGCGCGGACCTCGGCCCCGATGCGGATGATACCTCTTTCATCCAGGTCTTTCAGCGCGTCATCGCCGACACCCGGTATATCTCTTGTGATCTCTTCAGGCCCGAGCTTTGTATCACGTGCCTCTGCCTCATATTCCTCAATATGCACAGATGTGTATACATCATCCTGAACCATTCTTTCGCTCAGCAGAACGGCATCCTCGTAGTTGTAACCTTCCCATGTCATGAAACCGATCAGAGGGTTCTTTCCGAGCGCCATCTCCCCATTGGACGTGGACGGACCGTCAGCAATTACTTGTCCTTCCTCTACCCTTTCGCCTTTATCGACGATTGGTCTCTGGTTGTAACAGTTGCTCTGGTTACTTCTTAAGAACTTCGTCAGTTTGTAAGTCTTCTTCGTTCCGTCATCATGTCTGATTGTGATATCTGTTGATGTGGAGCGCTCAATCACACCGGCTCTCTCTGCAACGATGCAGACACCAGAGTCAACTGCAGACTTCACTTCCATACCTGTTCCGACAACCGGGGCTTCTGTTGTAAGAAGCGGAACCGCCTGACGCTGCATGTTGGATCCCATCAGCGCACGGTTGGCATCATCGTTCTCCAGGAAAGGAATCAGGGCTGTAGCCACAGAGAATACCATCTTAGGCGAAACGTCCATGTAGTCGAACTTGCTTCTCTCATATTCCTGTGTCTCTTCACGGTAACGGCCGGATACATTCTTATGAATGAAATGTCCTTCCGCATCCAGCGGCTCATTCGCCTGTGCCACGTGATAATTATCTTCTTCATCAGCTGTCATGTAGACAACTTCTTCTGTAACAATCGGGTTCTCCGGATCTGTTTTGTCAATCTTACGGTATGGGGCTTCCACAAAACCGTACTGGTTGATTCTCGCATAGGTAGCAAGTGAGTTAATCAGACCGATGTTAGGACCTTCAGGAGTCTCGATCGGGCACATTCTTCCATAATGGGAATAATGAACGTCACGAACCTCGAATCCGGCACGGTCTCTTGACAGACCTCCTGGTCCCAGTGCTGAGAGACGTCTCTTGTGGGTCAGCTCACCAAGCGGGTTGTTCTGGTCCATGAACTGTGACAGCTGGGAAGAACCAAAGAACTCCTTAACTGCCGCTGTTACCGGCTTGATGTTGATCAGTGACTGCGGGGAAATGCCTTCCTGGTCCTGTGTTGTCATTCTTTCACGGACAACTCTTTCCAGTCTGGACAGACCAATTCTGTACTGGTTCTGGAGAAGTTCTCCGACAGCACGGATACGTCTGTTGCCCAGATGGTCGATATCGTCGTCATTACCCATTCTGTATTCCAGATGGATGTTATAGTTAATGGAAGCTAAAATATCTTCCTTTGTAATATGCTTCGGAATCAGATCATGAATATCCCTGCGGATCATGGATTTCAGTTCGTCGATATCCCCTGCTGATTCTTCCAGAAGTCCTGCCAGTACCGGATAATATACCTGTTCTGTCACTCCCACTTCCTTCGGGTCGATATCTACAACTGCCTGCAGGTCAACCATCATGTTGGAAAGAATCTTAATATTGCGTGATTCATCCTCTCCCTCTACCCACAGGTAAGGCACTGCTGCGTTCTGAATCTCATCTGCAAGTGTTCTTGAAATCACGGTTCCTTTTTCCGCCAGAATCTCTCCTGTCAGCGGGCTTGCAACGTCCTCTGCCAGTCTCTGTCCTGTTACGCGGTTCTTTAAAGCCAGCTTTTTGTTGAACTTATATCGTCCCACCTTCGCCAGGTCATAGCGCCTCGGATCGAAGAACATACTCGTAATCAGGCTCTCTGCGCTGTCTACCGCAAGCGGTTCGCCCGGCCGTATCTTCTTATATAATTCAAGCAGACCTTCCTGATAATTCTCGGCTGTATCTTTGCCGAAACTTGCAAGGATTTTTGGCTCCTCACCAAAGAGGTCGATGATTTCTGCATTCGTTCCGATACCAAGTGCACGGATCAATACTGTAATCGGCACTTTTCTCGTTCTATCTACACGTACATAAAAAACGTCATTGGAGTCTGTTTCATATTCCAGCCATGCACCACGGTTTGGGATGACTGTTGCTGAGTAAAGTTCTTTACCTAACTTATCATGGGCTATCCCATAGTAGATACCAGGGGAACGAACCAACTGGCTTACGATGACACGCTCAGCACCGTTGATTACAAAGGTACCTGTCTTCGTCATAAGCGGCAGGTCTCCCATAAATATTTCATGTTCGTTAATCTCATCGTTGTCTTTGTTGTAAAGTCTGACCCTTACTTTCAAAGGCGCAGCGTATGTTGCATCACGCTCTTTACACTCTTCGATTGTGTACTTTACGTCGTCTTCGCAAAGTGTAAAATCGACAAATTCCAGACTTAAGTGTCCACTGAAGTCAGTGATCGGGGAAATATCATCAAATACCTCTTTCAGTCCGTCATCCAGAAACCACTGGTAAGAGTCTTTCTGGACTTCGATTAGATTCGGCATCTCTAATACTTCTTTTTGTCTGGAATAGCTCATGCGTGAACTTTTTCCGTTTGTGATGGGACGAATTCTGTTTTTCTCCATTGACGTTTCACTCCTCATATATTTTTTGGCGGGCTACGAGTCGCCCTTCGTTAATTCCAGTAATATCGGGAAAGAGCCCTGTGACAGTAAATCGTCACTATAATGGCATACCTTTCCACAATAGTGCATTTTTTACTATATCACAAAGCTCTTCCTGCTGTCAACATATTTCTTACTAATTTCCGAAAAACCTCTTGACATCTGTCGATTTCTGTGGTATTAACGAACTCATCCGGCTTATGGGCCTGCTGTAAACTGCCCGGCCCGTAGGACATACAGTTCCTGTTTCCAAGCTTTCCGGCAATAACCGCCGTGTCCGTATAACCAGGAAATACAGTGATCCCAGGGGGCGTTTTCGTCGTTTCCTCCACTGCCTTTTCCAGCTCTTTCAAGAGGACTGAATCTTCATGTGTCTCTACGCTCGGCCTGTCACCAGTGATTCTATAGCTTCCATGTACACCGGGCACCTGTTCTTCTCCGTAGCGGATGGCCGACTGTACCAGGTCTGCCGCTTTTTCCGTGTTCATCGGCGGGGCCAGCCGCATATCAATCGTTGCCCTGCAGCTGTCTGGAACAACGTAGGGGCTGTACCCGCCGCCAATCTGCCCGAAGGTGACGGTAGAAGGCCCGAGTTCTTCGTGTACAGGGCATTTTTTTATTTTACTTCTTATATAAGTAAGTACAGCTGCCATTCCCGCAATGGCGTCCGCCCCCTTTTCCGGCATACTTGCATGTGCGGTCACGCCCTTTACTTCCACTTCAAACCATGTCCGACCCTTGTGGGACATCTGGATGTTCCCGTCAGTGGGCTCCATATCCACGATCCAGTCATTCTTTGTCACCCACTGTTCAGCAACCACTCTTTCCACCCCCGTCATGTCCCCTTCCTCATCGGATGTTCCGATAAACATGAGCGGGTATTCAGGCACGACAGCGCCCTCTTTTACCACCCGTGCCATTTCCGCAAAAACCGTGAGCGCACACGCCAGACCAGATTTCATGTCGCATGCACCTCTTCCATAAATCCTGCCGTCCTGAATCTCCCCGGAAAATGGATTTTTTTTCCATCCATCTCCTGTGACTACTGTATCCATATGACAGATAAAAACAAGCGCCGGTGTTTTCTTACGCCCTTTTATTACCGCCCTGATATTAAAGCGGCCGTCTTCTCCTTCAGAACGCTCTGGTTCAACGCCTGCTCCCTTCAGATAATCAGATATGAAGGTGCCTATTTCCTCCTCATAGGTCCCTGGATTGGTGCTCTCTATGCGAATCAGCTGCTGTGTTAATGTTACTGCGTCAAAGATGGTTGTATTCATTTTATATCACTCTCCTGATAATCAACTGTTTCTATAGTATAACACGGCCGCCCCTGCAATGAAAGGCGGGCCTTTGCAGTAAAAAACAGACAGGGTTTTACTCCTGCCTGCTTTCTGCCGGGATCCCGGCTGCTATATAGCCTTATCTTCTGAATGCTGCTGCATTCCAGAACAATTCATTCTTAAACTGACGGATGGTTGTGTCTTTATCAATATAAACAGCCTCGATACCCATTGCTGCCGCCCAGTCTCCCATCTGTTCTGCTGTCAGGTCATAGGAGAATGCCGTATGGTGTGCCCCGCCTGCCAGTATCCATGCCTGTGCACCTGTCTTCAGATTCGGCTGCGGCGTCCAGAACGCTGTCGCTACCGGTAATTTCGGCATTGGTTTCTCTGTCTTTTTACAGTCTACGTCGTTAATGATGAGACGGAATCTGTCCCCAAGATCGATCAGTGAAGTTGCAATCGCAGGTCCTTCTTTTGCAGTAAACACAAGGCGGGCAGGATCTTCTCTGTCACCCATGCTAAGAGGCTGTGCCTTGATGCTGACAGGACCGTCTGCGATCGTCGGGCACACTTCCAGCATGTGTGCCTGAAGGATTCCTTCCTTGCCCGGTACCAGATTATATGTATAGTCTTCCATAAAGGAGGTACCCTTTGCGTCCTTCATTCCCTCTGTCATGATCTTCATGACACGTACCATAGCAGCTGTCTTCCAGTCACCTTCTCCTCCGAAGCCGTAGCCTTTTTCCATCAGCCGCTGGATTGCAAGTCCCGGAAGCTGTTTCAGGCTTCCAAGGTCACCAAAATGTGTAACGATTGCCTGATAGTTTTTCTCCGTCAGGAACCTTTCGAATCCGATTTCAATACCTGCCTGTACGGCTACATGCTCTCTGAATTCCTTTTCGTCTCTTCCTTCCAGAAGAATTTCGTATTTATCATAGTACTCTTCTACAAGTGCATTAATGTCTGCCTGAGATACCTGCGCCACAGCTTCGGCAATCTCATTAACCGGGTATGCATCGACTTCCCAGCCGAACTTAATCTGGGCCTCCACTTTGTCACCTTCTGTAACAGCAACATTTCTCATGTTATCCGCAATACGCATCACGCGGATATGGCTGCTCTCGATCACACCAACCGCAGTACGCATCCATGAACCGATCTCTGCCTGCACTGCCTTGTCACCCCAGAAGCCTACGATCACTTTTCTCTCCATTTGGAGTCGGCTGAAGATATGGCCATACTCCCTGTCACCATGTGCTGACTGGTTTTCATTCATAAAATCCATATCAATCGTATCATACGGGATTTCCTGATTGAACTGCGTATGCAGATGGAGCAGAGGTTTCCTGTACTCCTGAAGTCCGAGAATCCATGACTTCGCAGGCGAAAACGTGTGCATCCATGTAATCACACCCGCACAGCTTTCATCTGTATTCGCCTCGTTGAATGTCTTCCTAATCAGCTCATTCGTAATGAGAGTCGGTCTCCATACTACCTCATACGGAAGCATCCCGGAATCATTCAGCGATTCCACAATCTGTTTAGAATGTTCCGCAACATGTGCAAGACACTCATCCCCATATAAATCCTGTGATCCTGTGCAAAACCAAAATTTGTACTGTTTCTGCTGCATTTCTTTCATCCTCCTAAATTTCTGAATATTCAGACTTTCGGGAGCAAGGGGGTCAGACCCCTCTTCAGAGGGGTCTGACCCCCTTGCCCTCCGTTTTCAGAATTGTCTGTATTTATTGTCCGTAGTATGCGTTCGCCCCGTGTTTTCTATAATAGTGTTTATCCTGAAGTTCCTGTGGAGCCGGCTTCACATCCGGATTGATCATTTCGGTGCGGGCCGCCATTTTAGCCACTTCTTCCAATACAACCGCATTATGCACCGCCTCATGTGCATCCTTGCCCCATGTAAACGGACCGTGATTCTTGCACAGTACGGCGGGAACGGCGATATAATCTTTGCCCTTAAAGTAATCTACTATTAGAACTCCCGTGTTTTTTTCGTATGCTTCGTCAATTTCTTCTTTTGTCAGATTCCTTACACACGGAACCTCTCCGTACATATAATCCGCCTGTGTAGTCCCGTAGCAGGGGATTCCTCTTCCGGCCTGGGCCCAGCTTGTCGCCCATGCGGAGTGTGTATGTACGATTCCCCCAATCTCGGGAAATGCTTTGTAAAGCTCGATATGGGTCTCGGTATCGGATGACGGGTTGTACTTTCCTTCCACCTTGTTCCCGTCAAGGTCCATGACTACCATATCGTCAGGGGTTAGCCTGTCATATTCGACGCCGCTCGGCTTGATTACGAAAAGTTTGGATTCCGCATCCAGCCCGCTGACATTGCCCCACGTGAATGTTACCAGTCCGTATTTCGGGAGCAGCATGTTCGCCTCGTATACTTCCTGTTTTAATTTTTCCAGCATCTTTGTCTCCTCCTGCTATTTCATGTTAAGAACTGCGGAACGTTCAATGTCAAGCCCGTTTTTATATCTTTCAATAAAGGTCTCAAATCCTTTCACGTCTTTTGCATCCGGCTCCATCTTTGTACCTTCGTTGCCGCCAAATACTTTTTCGGACAGGTAGTGGTCCAGTGTCTCCTTATCCTCTTTCCACACACTATAAGCTGCCAAAAGGGCAATCCCCCATGCTCCGCCTTCCCCGGCCGTCTCCATGACGGAAACAGGTGCGTTCATCGCAGCCGCCATGATTCTCTGTCCCACGCCTTTTGTCTTAAACAGGCCGCCATGACCTAATATCTTGTCAATCTTGATATACTCTTCCTTTGTCAGAATATCCATTCCCACTTTCAGGGCACCAAGCGCTGCAAACAGGTGCACTCTCATGAAGTTTGCAAGGTTAAATCTGCTGTCAGGCATACGGACAAACAATGGGCGACCCTCATCTAATTCAATGATATTCTCTCCCGAATAATATCCGTAGGATAACAAACCGCCGCATTCCGGGTCTCCTTCCAGTGCCTTGTTGTAGAGAACTGAGAATAACTGGTTCATGTTAACTTCCATGCCGAATGCTTCTGCGAATTCTTTGAATAACCCGACCCACGCATTCAGGTCTGAAGTACAGTTGTTCGCATGTGACATCGCAACCAGATCGCCTGACGGCGTGGTAACCATATCAATCTCTGTGTATACTTTAGAAAGCTCTTTTTCTAATACGATCATTGCAAATACGGATGTTCCAGCGGATACATTTCCTGTGCGGACCGCCACACTGTTCGTAGCTGCCATGCCTGTTCCCGCATCCCCCTCCGGCGGGCATACTGGTATCCCTGCCTCTAGGTCCCCGTCCGGGTCGAGAAGTTTCACGCCTTCCTCTGTGAGGCATCCTGCATCTTCCCCTGCCACAAGAACTTCTGGTAGCAGTTCTTTCACTTTCCACGGATATCCTTTCTCAGATACAAGGGTGTCAAATTTCTCCAGCATGTCTGCCTGGAAGTCCTTTTTCTGTGTATCAATCGGGAACATTCCGGAGGCATCGCCGACACCCAGAACCTTCTTCCCTGTCAGGCGCCAGTGAACATAGCCGGACAGTGTTGTGATAAAATCAAGATCTTTCACGTGCTCTTCCCCGTTTAAAACCGCCTGATACAGATGCGCAATGCTCCAGCGCTGCGGAATGTTATACTGGAAGAGTTCTGTCAGCTTCGCTGCCGCCTCACCTGTAATCGTGTTTCTCCATGTTCTGAACTGGACAAGCTGTTTTCCGTCTTTATCAAATGCGAGATAACCATGCATCATGGCACTGAATCCCATTGATTTCGTACGTTTTAATGTAACACCATACTTCTCCTTAACGTCTTCCTTCATCTTCCTGTAGCAATCCTGAAGACCTTCCCATACATCCTCCATTGTGTAGGTCCAGACACCATTGTCATAGCGGTTCTCCCAGTCATGACTCCCGGATGCGATCGGTGTAAAGTCCGTACCGATCAGAACAGCCTTGATCCTTGTTGATCCAAACTCAATACCGAGCGTTGTGCTGCCCTCCAGAATTTCATTTTTCACATTGTTTAAATCACTCATATGCTTTCCTCCTGCTTAAATTATTTAAATTTGTTATTTGCTTCCTATTATTTACTGCGGGCTGCCGTACCCAGTTCTTCAGGTTCTGCGAGAATACGGACTGACTTACGGATTACCAGTTCCGGCTTTAGTTCCACACTCTCTTCCCCGCACGATCCCTGCAGCATTTCCAGCATCCTGGCTGCTGCAATCCCCGCCAGTTCCTTCACCGGGTTCCGGGCCGAGGTCAGCGGGATCTCACATCTTCCCGCCAGATCGGAATTATCGATTCCTACGATAGAAAGATCCTCCGGAATTCGAACCCCCGCCTCTTTACAGATACCTACCAGCTGGCTGGCCACTTCATCGTTGTAACAGACACAGGCCGTACAATTCGAAATCCTTCTTAAATATCTTGCGGCATCTTCCTTCATTTCTTTCAGTTCACATGTATCGAACCATGCAATCCGTGTGCCTTTCACTTTAATCTCCTGCTCCATCAGCGCGTCCATATAACCGGCATAGCGCTTATGCCCCTGGCCGTCGTCTGATTTGAAAATGCCGGCTATCTTCCGGTGACCGCACTGCAGCAGGTGTTCCGTCACCATCTTCCCCGCCAGATAATCATCCAGACTCACATGTACCGCATCCAGCTCCGGATAAGAACTATTCAAAAACAGCACCGGGATATTCTTCCGCTCCAGTTCCCGGTAAATCTCCAGATTTGGATTCGGCAGGCCGCTTTTCGTCGGCTCTGCGATAATCCCGTCGACTGTTCCTTCTTTCAGGAAACCTTTTAGTATCATGCGTTCTTTCTCAACCGTGTTGTGGGTAAACGCAATCTGAAGAGCATATCCAGCCCGGGAAAGCCGTCCCTCCATCTCTTTAAGCATACTCGGGAAAATGTACTCATCCACGTAGGTTGTCATGATTGCGATCCGCATCGTCCTGCCGGACCTGTCCGTTTTTTCTCCCCCGCTGATGTAAGTCCCACTTCCACGCTTCCGTCTCACAACCCCCCGTTGTTCCAGTACGGATACCGCATGCCGGGCTGTCTGACGGCTCACGCCAAACATGGCAACCAGTTCATTTTCAGAATAGATCTTCTCCCCAGGCTGCAAGGTCCCTGCCCTTACCTCTTCCATGATACAGTCGGCGATCTCTTCATATTTTGCTTTTTCTTCCGCCATAAAAACTGCTCCTTGCGTCTTTTGAATGGTATTTCATCCAAACTTCTTTACTACTACTGTACTATACAGCCCTGCCAAATTCAAGACGGATTGTTTGACAAATGTACATACAACTTTTTGCTCATTTTTTGTAATTCGTGAACAAAATGTCGTAAGTTGTATATATACAACTTTTTCTATCCCACAAACACAAAGAGAACCTTTCCTGCAGAGATAACATAAAATCTGCTAAAAAGGCTCTCTTCCCGGGCATTTCTCTCTCATTTGATTGACAAAGTGTTTGCCCCATGTATATTATATTAGTGAAATAAGATGCTGGATATAGATTCTGTGCTTCCGCCAAAAAGACAATTTCTATTATTCTGGTATCTTATTTTTCATTTGCACTGACACCTTCTTTACTCCATTCTGCCTCCTGTTCTTCCCATTCTTTATATGCAAACAGATCATTCACAAATTTCTCAGGCAGTGGTTTACTGAATTTACTGCATATCGCATATGACCCAAACGAAATGATGATTGACGGCCAAAACGGATGGCCAAATGGATTATACTTTGAAAATACTGTAAACAACAATATCGGAACCGCCAGCCCTGAGGCTATCGACACAAGACTTGCCGTCTTTGTTCCCTTTTTCCACCAAATTCCGAAAACGAGGGAAGGCATAAATGCGGCCCCCACAACAGTCAGCTGCATAACCGAAATCATTACGACCATAGGCAGGTCCATCAGAGACAGCACCGCCGTAACCGCCGTAATTGCCAGTGTTGCAATTGATGTCAGCTTCTGGACTTTTTTATCTTCCATCTCAATACGCAGGCCCTTCTGCATCAGATCTCTTACCAGTGCCGTACTAGATGTCAGCAGTAAAGAATCCGCCGTAGACATAGATGCCCCGAACACCCCTACCAGATATAAAATACTCAATATCTTAGGAGCAAATGTGGTCATTAGCGCCGGCATTGTAAAATCAGCATTCTGCGCAATTACCGCACCGGACATCAGTCCCTTCTCAACAGCAGCCCTTGTTGCCACACCACTGAATGCCATACCCGGTGTCTGGACTGCCAATACAAGTGTAATCAGCAGAAGACCGTATTTCCACACTTTCTTATCCCGGATGCTGAAAAACTTAACTGTTAGCTGAGGTGACCCAATGCTGCCCAGTGTATAAAATGCCATATACGAAAACATAAGCGGCCCCATCAGTCCCGGAATTTCATTGAAGGCAGGACTCACATTCGTTGCAAGCGTGACATTAATCTCATTCCATCCTCCCAACGCCACCAGACAGAAGATCGGAACACTGACCGCGACAATGGTCATAATGATTCCCTGGATCAGATCCGTCCACACGACCGCCAGATATCCGCCGACTGATGTGTAAATTCCGATAGTAACCGCCATGATCAGTACACTGACCCCATAGGATAGCCCAAAATATATCTGAAGTATATATGCCACTGCCGCATATTGAGCCACGAGGTAAATCCCGCTGAAAATCAGAATTGCAATCGTAGACAAAATTCTTACCCCGTAACTTTTATATCTCGCTTCCAGATAATCGGGGATCGTTAAGGAATGCAGCTTTGTTGACTGGATTCTCAGTCTTCTTGCCATGAGCAGCCATCCGATAAAACCGGCAAATATAGCACTTAGAATCCCGCTGGCGATCATTGGCATTCCCATCTTATAGGCATTTCCCGGGAAGCCTACATATGTCACGGCACTGTTCCATGTAGAGACATATGCAAAAGCAATTACCCATACACCGATCTTCCTTCCCCCAATATAGAAGTCCTCCAGCGATTTGGTTGCCTTAAAAGCCTTAAATCCTATGAACAACATAATAAATGTGTACGCGATGAGTGCAAGTGCATAAATGATTTTATAATCCATACCGCACCTCCCGCTCAATCCATAAACTTAATGGAAATCACCGCCGCCGCTATAATTGATACAAACAGCAGCCACCAGAATGCTACAGTAATCCAAGTCCCTGTTGTAAATGGGTATATGGAACCTAAAAACGGAATATTATTCATATAGACCCTCCTCTACTGAGATTTGTAAGCTGTTCCTTTTACCATACAGCCATATCCCGGTCTTCCAGTTACTTCTCCTTCCTCAAACACTACTTTACCGCGCACGATCGTATGCGTCGGCACACCTTTTACACGGACGCCGTCAAATGCCGTCCATCCTGATTTTGATAATTCCTCCTTATCTGTCAGGACCTTTTCCCTGAACATGTCTACCACTGTGAAGTCTGCGTCACTTCCTATTGCGATAGCTCCCTTCTTCGGATACTGCCCGAAAATCCTTGCCGGGCTTTCCGTCGTCAGATATACCAGTCTCTCTAATGTAAGATTTCCCTTATTCACCTCGTTTAACATCAGCGGAAGGAATTCCTGCACCCCGATCACGCCAAGCGGGGCATTGAAGTTATTCGTCAGCCCGTCCGTAATCTCTTTCAGTGTATGGGGGGCATGTTCGAGTACAAGCGTATCTGCATCTTTGTTCAGATAATCATATGCACAGTCCACATTGTGTGCAAACAAATATGTACGGGTTTTTATCTTCTCCACCATATCCCTGTCAATCAAAAATGAACATGCTTCCAGCTCTGAATATACCGTCTGCCCCTTACTTTTTGCAAACTGGATATAATCATATGCCATCTCAGGCATGACACCTACATGGAGTACATACAGCCTTACGCCTGCAACCTTCGCCAGATATAACGAACTTGCCAGTCCCGATACCATTCCGTGCCCATACATATACCCTCTGTCATATGCCTCGATATAGTCCTCTGCCGAAACCCTGCCTTTCTGGATGTAGTCCCTCTGCACCAGAGTTCTTGTCCAGTCAGAGTCATCATGGTGCACTGCACACACAAGCCCCGTTTTTGCCACCTCCTCATAAATTTCATATAAAATACCGTGGTCCGTCACCGCCAGCGTTGGAATGTAAGGGTATGCATCCATCGGATGACGGGTGTTAAACACCTTGATCCCGATCGCGCCCAGTTCTGCCAGATTCTGTACCTGGTCAGGATACAGGCCGGCCCCGTACAGGCCGAAATCAATGTAACTTTTCGCCTCTGCATTTGCCTGCTTTTCCTTAAACAATTCCGCGGTGGCCGGGGCAGGGGTATTGTTAGTCATATCGATCGCCATCGTAATCCCGCCTGCGGCAGCCGCCCTGCTGCCCGTCTCAAAATCTTCCTTATGGGTCTGCCCGGGGTCCCTGAAATGGCAGTGCGTGTGCCATATACCGGGAAGAAGTGTTTTCCCCGTTAAATCCAGTGTCCTGTCCGCCGCCATATCGGCATCACCGGGCAGTATTGCCGCAATTTTTCCGTCTCTCACCCCCACATTCCCTCTGTATCGTTCATGCGGTGTTACGACCTCCGCATTTTTCAGATACAAATCAAACTTTTGAATCTCGTTCTCCATGCTGCTTCCTCCTTTTTTATTTTTCTATTTTCCATACCCCAGAGCCCGGGATATTTCCATAGCACAAGAACGGGTCGCCTGTATAAACTGTTCCATATTCTCCTCCGTAAAACGATACAGAGGCCCTATTGTTGATACGCCCCCCGCCACCTTTCCTCCAATACTAAATATAGGGCAGGATACACCGGCTGTCTGCGGGTCGAGTTCTTCGAGGCTGACCGCATATCCTTTTTTCCTGATCTCTTTCATCTGCTCCTTCATCTCTTCGAAAGAAACCTGCAGATCTTTTTCTTCTGCCTTGTAAACTTCAGACAGCCTTTCTTCCGTGAGATATGCCGCAAGGATCTTTGTACTGGATCCTCTCAGCAGCGGCACACGGTTTCCTATATCCGCCGTAATTTTTACCGGATTCTTACTATTTATTCTTGCGATGCAGATACCGGAATTTCCCTGAATTGTATTTATAATCACAGTCTCCCCGGTAATATCGGCCAGTTTCTGCATATAAGGCTGGCTCACCGCATGTATATCCACCCCTGCCATACACACCTGCGCATAATGAAGCATTACATTTCCCAGACGAAGCTTCCCACTGACCGGACTACGCTGCAGGATTCCGCGCTCCTCCAGATTTACAATAATCCGGTAAATATTCGTCTTGTCCAGATTCAATAAGTGCTGGAGCTCCGTCAACGTCAGTTCGGGCCTTTCCAGCGTAAAACACTCTAAAATATCCAAAGCTTTCTGTAATGATTTAATTGTGTATTTTGATGCACCTTCATTTTTCATATTGCCCTCCATTGGTTGTATATTATAAAACCTATATTTTATATTTTGAACTTTTGTATAATTATAGCAGATATTGTTTAAATGTGCAATAATTTACTTCGTTTTTATTACATATCAGTTTTCTTTTCACCCCTTTTGTCTTACCTGCATTTTCGTTTAGATGCAAAAAAATGACAGATCATCCCTCAAAAAGATGATCCGCCATTTTGGTTTTTTCAGTGAAACGCCTCTTAATACTCTCCGACCAGCGTCGTCTTCAGCAGATTTGTATTCCCGGACTTTCCAAGCGGTACCCCGGCAGTCAGCACAACAACTTCGCCGTTTTCTACATAACCTTTCTTCTCCGCCGCCTCCGTGGCATGCAAAAACAAAATCTCCATACTATATTCTTCCCGGATCCTGACCGGCAGGACCCCCCATGACAGATTCAGCTGCCTGTAAGTATGTTCATCCGGTGTACAGCCCACGATCATACAGCCCGGACGGTATTTTGAAATCATGCGCGCGGTATGTCCTGATTTGCTCACTGTGATGATTGCCTTTGCTTTCAGGTCAATCGCAGTCATGCACGTGGCATGGGATATTGCAGTCGTCATATCAGACCTGCTCTCCTTGCTGCGGATGCTGAACAACTGGTTGTAATCAATATCGCTTTCGGTGCGGACCGCTATCTTCACCATCGTGCGCAGCGCCTCCACTGGATATTTCCCCGCTGCCGTTTCTCCGGAAAGCATGATGGCACTTGTACCCTGATAAATGGCATTCGCCACGTCCGTCGTCTCTGCCCTTGTTGGCCGGGGATTCTTCATCATGGAATCCAGCATCTGCGTCGCTGTTATCACCTGTTTCCCGGAATTGTAGACCTTTCCTATGATGGATTTCTGAATGACCGGTACATCCTCCAGCGGGACCTCCACACCCATATCCCCTCTGGCAATCATGATTCCGTCAGCCGCCCCGATGATGCTTTCTATGTTGTCAACGCCCTGCTGGTTCTCTATTTTTGCAATAATATTAATGGAATCCCCGCCATTCTCTTTAAGAATCTTCCGTATCTGCCGTATATCCTCTGCACTGCGGGTAAAGGATGCAGCGATAAAATCAAACCCCTCCTGAATGCCAAACAAGATATCTTCCCTGTCCTTCTGGCTGATAAACGGCATATTCACCTCCACCCCCGGGAGATTCACCCCTTTATGGTCAGACACCATTCCCCCGTTGATTACCCGGCAGTGCACCGCTTCTCCTTCTATTTTTTCTACACAAAGGCCTACCAGGCCGTCATCAATCAAAATACTGTCGCCGGGTTTCACATCCCGGTACAGTCCGGAATAAGTGACGGAAACAATATGGTCCGTCCCTTCTGTTTCTTTTGATGTTAAAATGAACTCCTGCCCCTCGGTCAGTTCTTCCTTCCCATTCCGAAACGTACACAGACGTATTTCCGGCCCCTTAGTGTCCAAAAGCGCGGCAATCGGCCTGTCTAGGCGTTCCCTGATTTCCTTGAGCTTGTCAAGGCGCACCTTCTGTTCCTGATGTGTTCCGTGTGAGAAGTTGAATCTGGCTACATCCATACCGCCTTCCGCCAGCTGTTCCAGCACACCCTCACCATCTGTCGCTGGTCCCAGTGTACAAATAATTTTTGTTCTGCGCATCACAATTCCTCCTTTCGCCTTCTCGCCTTATGCGAGGAGGATTCCCTCAAACTTACTTACGTTTTCTGACTTTCCTATGACTACGAGTACATCACCCTTATTAAAAACGTACTCCGGCTCAACCTCTGTTTCCGTTTTCCCCGCATGCTCAACCGCTATGATATTCAATCCATATCTCTGGCGGAAACGAAGCTCCTGCAGGCTTTTCCCGATCATCCTGACTGGTACCATCACTTCCGAAATCTCTACATTATTATTCAGGGAAATGGAGTCCATCACACTGCTGACGAGCATTTTCTTCGCAAGCCTTAACGCCATATCTTTTTCCGGATAAACAACTTCTGCCCCGATCTTCTCCAACACCTCCCCCTGGTCCTTGCTGATTGCCTTGGCAATCACCCTCTTTACACCCAGATTCACCACGTTCAGCGTTACAAGAATGCTTGTGTCGATCTTCTCTCCGATACAGACAATCACCGTATCACAATTCTGGATCCCGATTTCCTCCAGAACTTCTTTCGTCAATTCATCCGCGACATAAGCAAAATCCGTATAGTTACGAAGTTCCTTTACTTTATTCTCATTGCGGTCTACTACAATCACCTCACGGCCCGCCTCCGCCAGTTTTTCTGCAAGTGCTGTGCCAAACCTTCCTAAACCTATAATACCATAACTTTCTGATAATTCCTCTTTCAACATGATCTCCATCTCCTAACCAATTGTTATATTTTCCTCCGTATACACCGCATTAGCCGGCTGCTTAAAGCTCCACATCGTAATAATCGTGAGAGTCCCGAGCCGCCCGATGAACATTGTCAGAATTATGACCAGTTTCCCGGCGGTGCCTAAATCCGGTGTAATCCCCGTCGAAAGCCCTACAGTTCCAAATGCAGATGTGCATTCAAAAAGAAGCTGCAGGAATGAATATTCCGGCTCCAGCACACACATCACGAGTGTGGAAATACTGACAACCATGAGTGATAAAAAAGTAATCATAAATGCTTTAAATACCACTTTATCAGGAATCTTCCTCCTGAATGCAGTACAGTGCTGGTTCGTTGCTGTACTTTTCACACTATTGAGCAGCACAAACAGTGTACTCGTTTTGATACCTCCTCCTGTAGACCCGGGCGAAGCGCCGATAAACATCAGGATCGTCAGGATAAAAAGCCCGGCCGAAGTAAAATTTCCGATTGGATATGTGGAAAACCCGGCTGTTCTGGCCGAAACACTCTGGAAAAAGGCACCCAGCCATGTTATATTTTCCGTACATTTCAGAAGTACCGTACCGGTTACAATCAGGGCAATGCTTGTCACGATTACGGCTTTCGAATGGAGGCACAGTTTCTTAAAACACCGGTTCCGGATAATGTCCAGAATAACCAGGAACCCAAGGCCTCCAAATATAATCAGGCCGCATGTTGTCAGATTCAAAAGTACATTATCCTGATACGGAATCAGGTTCTTAAGACCGCCCAGAATATCAAACCCGGAATTATTAAACGCCGCTACAGAATGAAACATGCTGATCCCCAGCGCATCCAACGGCGAATACTTCTGCACGAACACAAGATAGCTCAGAATAGTCCCTGCCGTTTCAAAACACAATGTCATGATGAGAACATACTTTACAAGGACTACCATCCCTTTAAACCCGTTCACATTCAGGGCCTCTTTTACCAGAAGCCGTTCTTTGAAACCAATCCGTTTCCCTGCCGCAAGAATAATGCCGACACCCACAGATGTCACACCCAGTCCGCCTATCTGTATCAGCACGGCAACAACCGTACGCCCGAACACCGTAAAATGCTCTGCCGTGTCTATGGCAATCAGGCCAGTTACGCAAACAGCACTTGTTGATGTAAACAGCGCATCAATCCAGCTCACCCCGGCCCCGTCCCTGACAGACACTGGCAGTTTCAAAAGAATTGTTCCCGCAAGGATAACAAATGCAAACCCAAGCGTAATGAGTCTGGCCGGTGACTGATTTTTAAAAAAGTTTTTCCCACCCTGCAATATTACATTCAAAATAATAACGCTCCCTTTCATATCTATATTATAAAATCAAATGGAAAGCGCCATCCTTTTCTTTCCATCCTGCCGGTGGATAAATCCGCAGTTAATCCGACACAGGAACATATACACGTTTTTCGCAAAATGGCATAAAAGAAAAATTACGCATGGGATAACAGCTATTTTGAATAAAACAGCCAAAAAAGAGTCAATGTAGAGTCTTGCGTCCCAAAACGCAGAATCTTGTTTACGGAGCGCTGAAAAAACAGAGATCCCTGATCTCTGCTCTGAAATGAAATTATCTGAAGAATGGCCCGCAGCACACAGTACCTGTGCCCCCGCTTCCTGTATTGCATCCGCACTGACTCCGGCATGCACACCAGCTTCGGAACAACCACCCTGTCGCATGCTGATTCCAGCCTCGATCAGCGTAACCGAATGATATAAACCATTCATAATAAAAACTGTGAAAAATAAAACTAAAACCAACCGGCCCACGCTATAAGCCGTCCTGTTTTCTGCCTTATTCTTCATTTGATTCACCTCTGCCCGGATACACATACTTCAGGTCCATACCTCTCGCTCTTAATAGTTATATGCATTATAGGGCGGAAGGTGACAGGCGTCAATTTTATATCCAAAATCTGAGCGAAACCTTAACACGGCTTTTTAGATAGGAATTTCCTGTATAAAAAAAGTACCACAGAAGGTTCATCCCTCTGCAGTACTATGTTTTTGCGCTTTATACAAAAGTGCCTGAATTATTTCAGGTTAACTTCTGCTCCCTGCTCTACAAGTTTAGCTTTCAGTTCTTCAGCTTCTGCCTTAGAAACGCCTTCCTTAATTACCTTAGGAGCTCCGTCTACTAAGTCTTTAGCTTCTTTTAATCCAAGTCCTGTTACTTCACGAACAACTTTGATAACTTTAACCTTAGAAGCACCTGCTGATACTAACTCTACGTCAAACTCATCTTTCTCTTCTGCTGCGCCTGCTCCGTCTCCAGCTGCTGCTGCAACTACAACACCTGCTGCTGCAGATACACCAAATTCTTCTTCACAAGCTTTTACTAATTCATTTAATTCTAATACTGATAACTCTTTGATCGCTTCGATCATTTCAGCTGTTGTCAATTTAGCCATTTTTATATCCTCCATTTTAGATTATTTCAGGATTATTCTCATCCTCTTATTTTAGTTTCTTATTACTTATTGAACCTTGACGGTTCAATGAGGTAAACCTTAATCCCTCAGGCTTATGCCTCTGGAATTCTGTCCCGGCTTACTCAGCCGGTGTCTCTGCTGCTTCTACAGCCGGAGCTTCCTCTGCTGCTTCTGCAGGAGCTGCTTCACCGCCCTGCTCTGCAATCTGCTTAATAACACGAGCAAAATTGGTGATAGGTGACTGCATACTTCCAAGTAATCTGGAAAGTAATTCTTCTCTTGAAGGGATCTTTGACACTTCTGTTAATCCAGCAACATCATAGACTGTTCCTTCAACGACACCGCCCTTTAATTCAAGCTTGTCTGCTGTCTTAGCAAACTTGCAGATAATTCTTGCCGGTGCTGTTGCGTCATCTTTGGAAATAGCGATTGCGCTTGGTCCTTCAAGACAATCAGTAAGTCCTTCGAATTCAGTTCCTTCAAAAGCTCTCTTCATCATGGTGTTCTTGTAAACTTTGTAAACGACACCTGCTTCTCTAAGTTGTTTACGAAGTTCTGTGTCCTGAGCTACTGTTAATCCACGGTAGTCAACAAGAACAACTGACTGAGCGTCTTTGATCTCTTCTGAAATTGCCTCAACGATTGGTTGTTTTAATTCAACTTTTGCCACGTTCTGGTACACCTCCTTATTTTATTTGTGCGTGTACTGCCAAAAATAAAAAAGCTTCCATGCCCGAAAACACGAAAGCTCACAAATTCATATTAAGAATTCTGATCTTCCTCGGCAGGCGTTCATAACTTATGCCTTACGGCACCTGCTGTCTTCGGCAGTCAATTGCTTTAATATAATAGCATCTTCCGATTCCCATGTCAATAGATAAATATATCTTTTACAATCTTTTACAATAACTTTTTTCTATAACTGCCCGGAATCCTCCCACACTACCTCCGTCTTTTTTCCACAGTGTGCCAGTCCAATATAGCAGACCCGCCCTTTCATCTCGACATCATACTTCTTTGCCCGAATCTGTTTCAGTCCATCTTGTGCCAGTTTTATCAAGTCCTGATTACCATCTTTTGTATATTTAAATTCCAGAATGATATTGGGATCCTCGTCCCTGAGCGCTCGCAGTATAATATCACTCCTGCCTTCTCCGCTCTCGCGGTTGCTCTTTATCTCGTATTCTCCGTACAGACAGGAGCACATTCCCAGCATCATCATATGGTAGCTGTTCTCATCTTTCAAATCATGATAGGAGGGAAGTGTAAGAATCACCTTTTGATAACGGTATGCAAACTCCTCCATATCCCCGGTCCTCAGATAGCTGATCAGATCTGCCATATCGTCATACTTCACCCTGAGACAATGTGCTGTCAACCGCTGAAACGCCTCACTGACCTCTTCATTCGGAATCCGGACCATGCAATAATTTTTCCTGATTTCCTCCATAACCGTAACCATTCCGGCATTGATCAACATCCCCCATAATGCAGCCTTACCCGGCTTCTCAAAAAAGGATGTGTCCAATTCCACCATGACAGCCACTTTTCCCTGCTCCAACAGCTTTTTATATTCTCTGTGAAAATCCCCTCCGCATAGATCCATAGCATGTTCAATGATACTGTTCTCACCTGTATTCACCCAATAAGAATGAAGTTTTTTCCTGGAAGCATAAAATATGACAGACCAGGGGTTATACATGTGGATCCCCCCAAACGCATAACCGTCATACATTCGCCTTACTTCTTCCGTCAGTTCTATTCCGTAATATGACAGCAGTTCCTCCGTCTCATCCTCAGTGAATCCGAAATATTGTGCATACTCAGGATCGTTCACTGTACAAACCGAAATATTATTCAAACCAGAAAAAATATTTTCTTTTGCGATTCTCTGAATCCCTGTCAGCACAGCCTTGTCCAACGCAGTGTTTCCTTTCAGTGCCGAACTAAGTAAAACAGACAGAAATCCACGCACCTCCTTATAGTATCCGTTCACACTGGCAGAAATAAAGGGAGTATCATATTCGTCAATAATCAGAAATACTTTGTCCTTGTAATATTCCTGTAATGCCCGGCATAGTTCTACAATTGCAGTGCTTTCCATATTTTTTTCAATTCCATTTACTGCGTGATTCGTCAAAGCCGCGTATATTTTGTCAATCTTTTCCTTCCTTAAAGGTTCTATCCTGCTGTCATGGAGAATTGCCCAATATCGCTCATATTCGAGTGAAATCACATCACAAACTCTTCCAAGCAGTTCTTTTTCGTTCTCCCCTTTCGCATTCAAAAAAGACAAAAACACCACCGGGTGCTGGTTACATTGCTGCATTGTCTCTGACTGGCCGATATAGGTTCCATCGAAAAGCTCCCTCGATTCCTTAGTACAGTCAAAAAACTCGGCAAGCATGGACATATTGAGCGTCTTCCCAAATCTTCGCGGCCTTGTAATCAGAGTCACTTCCATGTTGGATTCCAGAAATTCTTCGATCATCCTGGTCTTGTCCACATAATAACTATTCCATTCCCGAAGCTTACGGAAATCCTGAACCCCAATCCCGAGCTTCTGTGCCTTTTTCTTTCCCGGCAGGCCGGAAGTTATACAATAAGGTGCTTTCTCTTCTCTGATAATTGCTATACTGTTGTTCCTTCCAAACAGTTCGTCCACTGAACACGCCAGAACATCTGCAATTCTCTCCAATGTCTCAAAATCCGGAGCCCGCTTTCCAGCCTCATAATTAGAATAAGTAGATCTGGAGATACCCAACTGTGCCGCCATCCATGTCTGTGTGTATCCTTTTCCTCTCCGAAGCGCCATAAGGCAGTGGCTAAATTTTGTATTCATGCAAAATCACTTCCCTTATCTTGATGTTTTAATTATAACATGTCATGTTTCAAATTGCAAACACTCTGTGTTTACGTTTTGAAACATTTTGCTATTGCCAAATCATGGTTTTACCGCCCTACAATGATATATCAGAAAATCAAGGTATGTCACAGAAACAAAAAACACCCCAATGCCGTCTTTTTAAGGCGTACACCGGGATGTTTCATTTATTTTACTATTTCATCAAATCTATATACAAATTAAGCAAGCTTCATTGGGTTGATTTTCACACCAGGTCCCATCGTTGATGTCAGTGTAACACTCTTCAGGTACTGACCTTTTACAGCTGCCGGTTTTGCTTTGATGATTGCATCGATAAGCGTCTGGAAGTTGTCCGCTAACTGTTCTTCGGTAAATGATGCTTTACCGATCGGCACATGGATAATGTTTGTTTTGTCCAATCTGTACTCAATCTTACCAGCTTTGATGTCGTTGATGGCTTTTGTTACATCCATTGTAACTGTTCCTGCCTTCGGGTTTGGCATCAGACCTTTTGGTCCGAGTACACGTCCGAGACGTCCAACAACGCCCATCATGTCAGGTGTAGCAACAACAACGTCGAATTCGAACCATCCTTCGTTCTGGATCTTCGGAATCAGTTCATCTCCACCTACGTAATCTGCTCCTGCTGCCTTTGCTTCTTCAGCTTTAGCATCCTTAGCAAATACAAGGATACGAACCTTCTTACCTGTTCCGTGCGGCAGTACAACTGCACCACGGATCTGCTGGTCTGCATGACGTCCGTCACAACCTGTTCTGATATGAGCTTCGATTGTTTCGTCAAATTTAGCTACTGCTGCTTTTTTTACTAATGATACTGCTTCTGCCTTCTCGTAAAGATTTCCTCTCTCGATCAGTTTCGCAGCTTCGATATATTTTTTTCCTCGTTTCATTTCAAATAACCTCCTTGTGGTATTGGCGGGATCTTGCCCCTCCCACTTATTTCAACTTCGTTTAGTCTTCAACAACAACGCCCATAGAACGGCAGGTTCCAGCTACCATGCTCATAGCTGCCTCTACTGTTGCAGCGTTTAAGTCAGGCATCTTAGTCTTTGCGATCTCTTCTAACTGAGCCTTTGTAATCTTAGCAACTTTGTTCTTGTTCGGAACGCCTGAACCTGATTTGATGTTGCAGGCCTTCTTGATCAGAACTGCTGCCGGTGGTGTCTTTGTCACGAAGCTGAAGCTTCTGTCACTGTATACTGTGATAACAACAGGGATGATCAGGTCGCCCTGGTCTGCTGTTCTTGCGTTGAACTGCTTTGTAAATTCAACGATGTTAACACCGTGCTGTCCAAGTGCAGGACCTACCGGTGGTGCTGGTGTAGCTTTACCAGCTGGAATCTGTAATTTAATATAACCTTGTACTTTTTTTGCCATTTTTAATTACCTCCTTGTGGTATTGGCGGGACATGTATCCCTCCCACGGTTTTTAATCCATTTTTCTTACTTCTGCGAAACCTAGCTCTACGGGCGTCTCACGACCGAACAGCTCTACATTGATAGACAGGCTCTGCTTCTGCTCATTCAGTGACTGAATGACTCCGACAGTTCCTTCCCATGCTCCGCTTAACACGGTCACGGTGTCGCCAACCTCAAAGCCTACTATGACGTTCTCCTGCCTGATTCCAAGTCTGTTCATCTCCTCTTCCTCAAGCGGCACCGGCTTGGATCCAGGACCGACAAATCCTGTCACGCCTCTGGTATTACGAACTACATACCAAGTGTCATCATTCATAAACATATGAATCATAACATATCCCGGGAACATCTTTTTCTGGCTTGCTTTCTGGACACCATTCTTCAGCTCAATAACTTCCTGCATGGGAACCCGAACCTCCAGAATCTGATCTTCCAGATGACGATTCTCAATTGCCTTATCAATATTAGCTTTCACTTTGTTTTCATACCCGGAATAGGTATGAACTACATACCATTTTGCCTCTGACATAAAATCACCTTTCTGCTACGGCTGTTATTTAACCAGTAAATCAATTCCATACTTTAGGATTGTATCGATTATCGTAATCAATGCACCTAACAGTAAAGAAACTGAAACGACTGCCGTGGTCTGTTTTGCAAGTGTTTTCTTGTCTGGCCAAATGACTTTCTTAAACTCTGCCTGAAGCCCTTTGAACCAGCTCTTCTTCTGAGTTTTGGCTGTTTTTTCACCCATGACATCCACTTCCTTCCAACGACTATTTCGTCTCTTTGTGCAGTGTGTGTGATTTACAGAACTTGCAGTACTTCTTAGTCTCCATGCGCTCCGGATGTGTTTTCTTATCCTTGGTCATGTTGTAGTTACGATGTTTGCATTCTGTACATTCCAATGTGATTCTTGTGCGCACAACTTCCACCTCGCTTTTTTCTTATTCACTACGTGTTACATGATGGTTGCGAAGCCATCTAATTTTAGGCATAAAAAAAAGACCTACTTCCATTCGCTAGAGCATTGTACCATAGAGAACATATAGAAGTCAAGCCTTTTTCTTTAATTGGGGACGTAGACTTTTGCAATTATACTACGTCCCCAATTGACTTTAGTGGTGTACCAAAACGACTTTTTTTCTCTGTTATGTGCTTCTCCCGTCTACATATATCCAATCTCTGTTAGAACCTGATCTATGACTTCCGCTGTCTCAACGGAAAATTCATTTGATACAAGAGGAGCCTCTCCGTCCAGAATACATCGGCCGAACTGTTCTGTCTCCAGCTGGTAATTGCTTTTGACTGATACGTGGCATGTCTCGGTCATGCCATCTTTATGGATATAATATGTAACATCGCCTTCCTGATTATACCTTACAGGTGCTTCGATGGTTCCTTCCGTTCCATATATGAAATAGCGGTCTGCACGCTGCGGGGAGCACATTCCCTGAAGAGCGCTTGCCTTTGCCCCGGATGGGAATGTGAAATATGCGGCAGAAAAATCGTCCACTCCTGTTCCCATAAAACTGCCCAATGCCTTAACCTGGCTGGGCATTTCCCCAAACACTTTCAGAATCAGGCTGATATTGTAACAGCCCAGATCATAGGTTCCGCCCCCATACGTTTCTTTTCTCATGCGTATGTTATCATCTGTATAGTCTGTTGTAAAGAAGCAGGACTCCATAAACCTCGGCTCCCCGATCACTTTGTCATGCACCTTCTGTATAATTTCCCGCGTCACATCACTGTGCAGATAAGCAAATGCCTCCATCAGGAGTACGCCTTCTTCTTTACATACCTTTACAAGTTCTTTTACGTCCTTTGCCGTAACTGCAAGCGGTTTTTCACAAAGAATATGCTTTTTCTTCTTCGCCGCTTTCTCTGCCCATTCCCTGTGAAGCTGGTTCGGAAGCGGTATGTAGACGGCATCCACTTGATCGTCATCAAGAAGTTCCTCGTAGGAATCGTACGCTTTTTCGAATCCAAACTCTTCCTGAAACTTTTTTACCTTTTCAGGATTTCTTCCTGCAATTGCGTATAATTCACAGTTATATGCTTTCTTCATTCCCGGCAGGGTCTGCTCCCATGCAATATTCGCAGTGCCTAGAACCCCCCATTTTACACATGCTTTTTCCATTCTTCTACCTCCGCATTATTTGTCTTACTTTATTTCTGAATATTCCCCGAATTCTTTTATCTATATAACGATATGGTATTATTGTACCACAATCCTGCCAGAAATTAACCAGAAATATTGTCCATTGCGAAGATTTTGTGCTCTCCCACTCCTGCTACCCCTTAACGGCTCCTGCTGTAACTCCCGCCACCATATATTTTTCCAGGAAGATAAATACTAATGCAATCGGTATAATAGAAATTGCCGCTGCTGCCATGACCTCCCCCCAGATAATCGTATACTCGCCCATAAGGGATGAAATTCCCACCGTGATCGTCCACTTGCCGGGCTGGGTAATGAACGTGCGGGCAAATAAAAATTCACTCCACCCAAGTATCGCGGAATATGTGGCCGTTGCCGCAATCCCCGGGGCCGCCAGAGGTACGATTACCCTGCGCACTGCCTGAAGCCGGCTGCATCCGTCTATTCTCGCTGCTTCTTCCAGTGTATGGGGGATACTGTCAAAGTACCCCTTCATCATCCATGTGGAAAATGGGATAATGAATGTAATATTGCTGATGATCAGTGAGGCGTAATTATTAATCAGTTTCATGTTTGTAAACATCATATACAAAGGCACTACGAGAAGTGTTTCCGGAAGCATCCTGACAACCAAAAGGAAAAAACCTAGAAAATTCGTGGATTTATACTTATATCTGGACATGCTGTAGGCCGCCATTGTAGATACAATAATTGCTACAACCGTGCTAAATGCCGTGACAAAAATTGAGTTTCCAAACCAGGTCAGTATAGGATGGGCATCCAGAATTTTCGTGAAATTGCTCCATGTCATATTTCCTAATTTGGGCAGTACTCTTACATTTTCAAGCAGTGCACTCCTTGTTGTAAATGATGTTACAACCATCCAGTACAGCGGAAATGCGAGCACTACTACCGCAAGGATGATTAAAGCATACATTCCCATACGTCTGGCTTTTTGGTTATGATATGTATTCATACCTTTTTCCCTCCTCTTCCTTAATAAAATTGTTTCTTGAGAGACGGCATCGCCAGAACTACAAACACGGAACACACCAGAAGGCTTATCATCCCAATTGTAGATGCATACCCCATGTTATAGTATTTGAATGCCTGATTATACAAAAGGAGCGGCAGTGTCTCTGTTGCCTGATTCGGCCCGCCGCCGGTAATCGTATAGACCAGGTCGTAGTTGCGGAATATCCAGAGACCGTTCAGCAAAAGGGATGTCACAATCACGGACTGAAGCGCAGGCAGTGTGATTTTTGTAAACCGGTGCCATGCATTTGCCCCGTCGATGCTTGCCGCCTCATAGTAGTCTTCTGAAATCCCCTTCAGCCCCGCGAGCAGGGTCAGTGTAAAAAAGGGATAACTTTTCCAAATGGCTGCCGTTATGACAGTGATCATTGCAGTGTTTCCGGTGGAGATCCATTTTACATTCTGGTCAATCAAATGTAGGGATTTTAGTATTACATTTATGATCCCATAGTTACCGTCAAACATCCAGGTGAACAGAAGGCCCACGATTACACCGGGAATCGGCCATGCAAGCAGAATCAGTGTGCGTACGAGCTTTTGAAAATGGAACTTCTTGTTCAGCAGCAGTGCAAGTCCGAGTCCTATCAAAAAAGATACCGATAATGCAATGAATGTGAATAATATGGATCTTCCCAATGCACTCCAGAAATCAGAATTTGCAAACAGTTTTGTATAGTTTTGAACTGTAAATCCAGATGTATCGTCTGTCAGGCTTCCGATAAATTTTACATTTTGAAAACTTAATTTTATCGTTGTAAATAAAGGATATATAATCAACGCAAGAGAAAAGACTGCTGCCGGCAGAGCAAACGCAACCGCCATTGTATGATTTTTTCTCTCACTTTTCGTTTTCGGAGCTTTTATTTTAGTAGTCAAGTGAAACACCTCCATTATCTTTATCCTGGTGATCCGGAATTTAAGTTCCGGAAATCCGTGTCCGGCGGTTACCCCGTTAAAAATCCGGGCTGCCATTTCAGGCAGCCCCTTGTTCTACTCTCCCAATTCATTTGTAATCTTTGTCTTCATATCATCTAATGTTTTGTCGACATCTGCGTAAGGGTCTGTCACCATCGTCATCACACCATCGATGATATACTGTGTAAATTCGCCATAGTCTTTTTCATAACCGGAAGGAAGGATTTCCTGCGCTTTTTCTGCATCCTCTACAAACTGTCCAAGGAACGGGTTTTCTTTTAGTATCTCATCGTCAATTGCCGTTTTGCTTGGAGACGGGGAACCCACTTTTTCCATATACAGTTTCTGGAAGTCATCTTCTGCAACCATCTGGATAAATTCCCATACAAGTTCCTTCTCCTCGTCGCTGATTGTCGCCGGGATATGAAGGCTATTGCTTACAGAACCCGGAACATTTTCAAACGGAATCGTGGATACAAGAAGGTTCGGCTTGATTTCATCGGAGGCGCTGTCAATCAGGGATGCAACCCAGGGTCCGTCAAAGATCATCGCCATTTTGCCCTCTACAAAGTACTGGCGTTTCTGTTCCACGGAAAGGCCTACCGGAGTATAATTGTTTTGGAATAAAGACTGGTATAATTTCAGGGCCTTTTTTGTAGGATCTGAGGTCATAGGAGAAAGGTCACCGTCTTCCGACCATTTTCCGCCCATACCTACGACAAAAGAAGTTGCCTCGTTATAAAAATTTGTATCCGTAACCTGGCATGCACCAAATCCATATACCTCCGGGTCCCCGTCGCCATCTTCATCTTTGGTCAGCGTTTTTGCCGCCTCCATAAATGAGTCGATGTCAGTCGGGATCTCAATTCCTGCTTCGTCGAACATCGCTTTGTTATAGTACATAGAGTAGCCGTTTCCGAGCAGAAGTACCCCATAATATTCCCCATCCGCCTGAAGTCCGTCCTGAAGACTGCTCCAGTTGGTCAGTATGTCCGTTTCCTTTAGTCTGTCACTCAGCGGTTCAAACCAGCCCATATCCGAAAACTGTGCAAAATAACGGGAAGGGATATGTGTAATCTGCGGTGCAGTGCCTGCCGCATACAGTGTCGTAAGTGTGTCTACATAACTGTCAAACGGCACCTGGTATAAATTAATCTTTACATTTTCATGTCTTTTTTCAAACTCCGCCACCGCTTCTTCCCAAAATTCCTGAAATCCCGGCTCTGTAGCCTGCCAGCTTGGAAATTCCAGCACGACTTCTTCCGCAGAAGAATCGCTCTTTTTTTCTTTTTCAGATGAACCACATGCTGTCATACCGAACGCTAATGCCGCACATAATACCAGACTCAATATTTTCTTTTTCATTCACTTTCTCCTCTTTTCCTGTTTGTAAATACTCCGGGCCCCCTTTCATCCTAGTGCTGCGGATTATCCGGGAATGCCCAGTCATGTTTTTTGGTTACTCTATCACAGCCCCATCCTTCTTTAACACTGCCTGTAAATGTTTGATATCGAGATTTCTCGGTACCTGTCCCTGCTCTGCCGCCATTGCTGCCGCTGTTCCTGCTGCCTGTCCGAGCGCCATGCAGGACGGCATGATCCTTGTAGATGCTAATGCTTCAGCTGTTGTGGAAATGCATCTTCCGGCTACAAGCAGATGATCGATCCTCTCTGGAACGATACAGCGGTACGGGATATCGTAGCTCTGCTCTTCACTCTGTATGCGCGATACGCCCCACCCCTGTCCTTTCGGATCATGTATATCAATACAGTAGCCGTTTCGTGCAATGCAGTCTTCAAATCTCCTGCCCTCTATAATATCCTGTCCTGTCAGAACATATTCCCCGTCGATCCGTCTTGTCTCCCTTATGCCGATTCCGTTCTGAATGCTTGTAATATGCGCCTTTTCCATACCCGGGACATGTTTATTTAAGAAACGGATTACTTTCTTTAGCTGTCTTCTTCCTTCTATTTCTGCCTCGGAAAGTTCGTACGCATCAGCCCCGTTTTTTTCACTTACCCGAATCGTATTCACGTAGGTGAGCTCATTTTCCCTCATTGTTCCCGCCCAGATATTATGGTCCGGATGCGGGAAAATCTCCTCTTTCAGGATGATATCATTCCAATTTGTTAATTTTCCACTGATGTGTAGATTATACTCATGGTCGCCGCCGACCGGGCATGCCTTAATCGGATTCTCAGAAAACAGCGCCGTCGCCCGTTCTACATCCACATCTCCCAGTTTGAACAACAGGCTCATCGCCTGGCACAATCCGTCACTTTCCCTGCCCTGATGGTATTTTGCCCCTGCAAACTTCGCCAGGTCACCGTCCCCCGTTGTATCGATGAAGCAGCCCGCATGAAATTCTGTCAAACCATTTTTATTGGCAGCCACGATACTTTTCAGACAATTTCCTTCTACTTCAGCGGCACATACAAATGTATGGTAGAGGATATCACAGCCGCTCTCCAAAAGCATCTCCTCAGCAATGATTTTTACCCACTCCGGATCAATCATCGTCACAGAATTCAGATGCCCGCCGCTTGTACGTATATGCCCCAGTGACGCTTTCTCCTGAAAGAGCCGGTTCATTAGTTCTTCGGCAACGCCCGCCACAACCTGCCTGCCGTTCCTGTTAAAAAAATCTACGAACGGAAGTCCTGACGCGGCTGTCCCTCCGGCATACGCATTTTTTTCGATGAGCAGTACATGTGCCCCTGACCTTGCCGCTGAAAGAGCCGCCGCTATCCCGGCAGTGCCTCCGCCTGCAACAATTACATCATATTTTTGACGGTACATATCACAACCTCTTTTCCTATTTTCTGTCATCCGGATGACTTTCCCTGAAGGGTATAATAGAATCATAGTTTAATTTCATTTAGAATAAAATACGGTAAACTTTCTATTTTGTTTGTTTTCTTTCGACTTTCTTCAAACGCTTTCTTTCGTCGTTAGAAAAAGGTATAATTCAAACATAGATAACTTTGCAGGATCAGGAGGGAGAGGTTTATGAAGTTCTTCGGCAAAAAATCAATCGAAAAAGGATTTGAAAAAATACTATTCCGCAATTATATGTATCTGATTATTACTGCCGCCCTGCTGATCAGTATATTCAGTGCCGTCATTGATGCAGCAAACACGCTTGCTAACGAGAAGCAAAACATGTACGAATCGCTGAAGCAAGCACAGATTAACATCAATAACCATACACAGATGATTGAAGACTATCTGACACTGACACATGCCAACTCCGAACTGCAGAATAAAATCAAAGACCTGAATGAACACCCGAGCGCTTCCCTGCTGACAAAGATTAACGAAACGCTGTTCTCTGTTGATTTATTTAAGAAGAATCTGGACTCTGTGCAGATCTTCGTCTATGAACCAGACAAATTCCTTCCAACTTTTTCAGGTGCTTCCCAATATAGCAATGCGCTTTTTTCTGCCGAAAGTGCTTCCTCCTCAGAATGGTTTCAGAACACCTTGAAGGCAAAGGGGCACACGTACTGGTTCGTTGATATGGATACATTTAAGAAACCGACACTGTGTGCAGCACGGATCTTTTATGATGTTAACAATGTATCCCGGCAGCTCGGAGTGATTAAGGCAAACGTCACGATCGAAAAGCTGATCCGGCATCTCGGATCGATCTCCTTCGGAGATAAAGGATACGCACTAATTGACGCTGACGGACTACTGCTCCATCCCTATGCGGAAATCCCTGAATTTCTCAGCGACAGTCTTCCTGATAAGAAAGACAGGCTTTCCATGACGCACCTGCTCGTTGAGTTTCCAATCATAACAGACGGATGGGAAGTAATCGGAGTCACAAGCTTCTGGGAACTTTACCGCAATACTCTCCAAAACCTCCTGCTGATCGGGCTTGTTTTTTCTTTTACACTAATATTAGCTGCGTTTCTGTCCCGGAAAAGCAGCCGTAAAATTTCGCAGCCGGTACACCGGCTCTGCCTGTATATGCAGAAAATGGAACCCGCAGACAGCCGGAACATGCACAACTGCATCGAGGTCAACCAACTGTATGATACTTATAACGGCATGCTTGAAAAGAATGAAGAATTGATAAAGTCCAGGGAAGAGACACTGCTCAAGTTCAAACAGGCCGAGATGGCGGCGCTGCAGTCCCAGATGAATCCGCATTTCATTTACAATACGCTGGAGTCAATCAGTGCTTTAATTGCCACCGATGACAACTGCCATGCGGCTATGATGGTTACCGGCCTCGGCAAATTCCTGCGCAGCAGCCTGAATAACGGCAATAACTACATTACACTGGAAAAGGAGATTGAACAGGTCAGCTCTTATGTAGAAATTCAAAAACTGCGGTATGCCAACAGAATCCGCCTGCACCTTGACCTGCCTTCCCCGCTGCCTGACTACAGAATCATCAAACTCATCCTGCAGCCGCTCGTAGAAAACAGCATTGTACATGGTTTTAAGGATATGGAAGAAATCGGTGAGGTTACCATTACCGTAAAGGAAACGGATAGTTGTCTGTATCTTTCCGTTTCCGACAATGGATGGGGAAGTGATATTGAGATGCTGAACTATCTGGTCCGCCAGAGAACGCTCTACAAAGAGGACAATGTGAATTTTTACTGCATTCAAAACGTTTACCAGCGTCTGGCTAATTGTTACGGTGACCACGCCGGCCTTTCTTATGAAGAGAATGATGACGGTGGCGTCACCGCAAACATACGCATTGATAAAGAAGTTTTATAGGAGGGAAAATCATGTTGAATATTGTTTTAGTGGATGACGAACAGCTTATTATCCACCATTTAATTAAAATCATATCATCTTTTGACATCCCGCACAAAATCGTCGGGACGGCAAACAGCTGCGAACAGGCACTTACCATCATCCGGGAAACACACCCCAATCTGGTGATCACAGACATCCGCATGGGAACCTCAAACGGTCTGGATCTGTGTGATACTTTAAGTGTGACGATGCCTCACACAAAAATCATCATCCTCTCTGGGTTCGATGATTTTGCCTATGCTCAGAAGGCGCTGCGCTATAATGTATTTAACTACCTGCTGAAGCCAATCCATGAGAAGGACCTTTATGACCAGCTGGCCCGGGTGAATGCACTTTTAGAAGCAGAAAAGGAAGAAGAGACAAAAGATTTTATGCTGAAAGAGCAGCTAAGAGAATGCCTGCCCTTAATGCAGGAGTGGTTTTTCAAGATCATACGTGAGAATATGGATCATCTGGACATCATAGATTCTACATTCCGCCTGTTTAACATCGATATTCTCAACGAGTCTTACCAGTCTCTCTATGTCTCCTTTGCACAGGATAGTGATGCCGCGGAAATCGAAAAAGATTTCATGAACGTCTCGAGACTTGCCCAGACGATTACACTATTTATCGGGGACTATTTTAAGACAATTTATTTTTATGACACAAACTCGATTACACTTATTTTATCTTCTGCAGGAACAAATAACGAAGATATGCACAACAGATGCTGTCACCTCGCAGAACGCATCCGCCAGTATTTAGACTTTAACTATCAGCAGCAATTCTCCATCGGGCTGTCCACTGTTGTTCATAATATTGCGTATCTGCGCCAGTCCGTAAAAGACGCCATAGCAGCCAGTAAGTACTCCTTTTATATCGGTTTCAATGAGATCATCTGCATCACAGATGTAGAACTGAGGAATACAGGTGAGGTCCTTCCAAACTTTAAATACATACAGGAAGATCTTCTGAAGCATTTAAAGCTCTGCGACCCCCGGAACGCCGGACAGTACCTCAATATCTACTATCTCAATGTACTGCAGCTGCACGGCGATCGAAACCTCGCAACAAACAAATTTCTGGAGCTATACTACTATCTTTCCAATGCACTGGACCAGGAATTCGATTTCGAGAAGGCCCCGTCACAGGAAGTTATTGCAGAAATAAAGGGGGCTGCGAATTTAGAAGAGATCAAGGAGATACTCAACAACTATATTGTACGGTCAATAAAAGAAATCGAACTGCTGCGCACGAACAAAAGCCGCAAACTGATCGACAAAGCAAAAGCCTGCATTCAGGAAAATTATGCTCACGACATTTCCTTAGAATCGATCGCTTACGATATCGGATTATCGGCCTGCTATCTCAGTACACTATTTAAAAATATGGAAAAAACCTCAATAAAAGAATATATTATCGATGTGAGAATAGAGGCTGCGAAGAAATACCTGCAGGATATCAATCTGAAAATATACGAAGTGGCGGCAAATGTCGGGTATACAGACTCCCGCTATTTCAGCCAGCTATTCCGGAAAAAGACCGGATACACCCCCGGCCAGTACAGAGAATTCATTAAGTTGGGGACGTAGACTTTTTCAATTATACTACGTCCCCAATTGAGTTTAGTGGTGTACCAAAACGTTCTTATTCTATAATATGATTTCGTATGATGGCTCTTATGCTTTCGTTTAAATATGGTTTTAGTTCCTCATAGCTGATCGGATCGTTCTCCAATATTGTGCTGTAGGAGGTCGAGCTTGCCAGTTCTATGATGAGAAACAGCATGGTTTCCGGTGCTTTTAATTTAACTTCGGGATTTTCTTTTACCATTTTTTTGAAAAATCCCATTACGTCCATGTCTGTTTCTGTATCGTTCTTTGTGATTGCCTGCCGGAAGATTCCCCAGCTCAGGTTCTTTGATACGAATTTCAGGACGGCTTTGCTTTTTACCATCTCGTCCAGGACATAATCTACAATGAAGATGATTTTGTCTTCAAATTCTGGTATCCGGGCCTGTTCAAGTGCATTGTTTGCCGCCATGAATAGTTTTTCGGCGGTCTTGGCAATGAGCCTGTCCCGTATCTCATATTTGTCTTTGAAGTATAGATAAAAGGTTCCTTTTGCCACGCCTGCTTTCTGAACGATATCGTGGATGGATGTTTTGGAGATTCCCTGTGTCAGGAAGAGGTCATATGCACTTTTGAACAAGGACTCTAATTTCTGTTGTTTGTTTTCGTCAACTTTTCCCATAGTTTTTCCCACTCTTTCGTTGTGTACTCTCTCGACGCATCTTTCGCTGCTATGTGTTTATTGTTCTGAGCAAACACTATTATACAGTATTCCGGCGGGATAATACACCTTATTTTTTAATTATAATTTCAAAATGACCAAAAGTCAACTTTTTGCATTAAAATTATTGACTTTTGGTCATTTTTGCAGTATATTACTTTTAGTCTTAAAAAATGACTGTTAGTCATAAACATTTAGAAGATGTGATTTATGAGTTTTTATTTCACAGTTAAGTATGCAGAATCACTAATTTAAAAAGGGAGGCATTACACATGGTCAAGGTAGGTAAAAAAATTGTGAAGTATCGGGTAGTCATCCTGATACTCGGCGTTTTACTTCTGATACCTTCGGCACTGGGATTCTTAAAAACCAGGGTCAATTACGACATTCTTTATTATCTGCCCGATAATATTGATACGATGAAAGGGCAGAACATTTTAATGGATGATTTCGGCAAAGGCGCCTTTGCAATGGAAGTTGTGGAAGGTATGAGCACAAAGGATACGGCCGCAGTCAAGGAAAAGATCGAGGGGGTCGACGGAGTTGCGGATGTGATCTGGTACGATTCTATCGCTGACACTTCGCTGCCGATCGATGTTCTGCCGGATAAGCTGAAGGATGTATTCAAAACAGATAATGCGACACTTATGGCGATCTTCTTTGATGATACGACTTCGGCCGATAAAACAATGGACGCCATTACAGAAATACGGAGCATTACGAATAAGCAGTGTTATCTGAGCAGCATGTCGGCTGTTGTAACTGATATCAAACAGCTCTCCGAGAAAGAGACCCCGATCTACGTATTGATCGCTGTTGTTTTAAGCTGTATCGTCCTTTCTCTATTCATGGACTGCTGGATACTTCCTTTGTTCTTTATGCTGAGTATTGGAATGGCGATTCTCTATAATATGGGTAGTAATTATTTCCTCGGCGAAATATCCTACATTACCAAGGCATTAAGCGCGGTCCTGCAGCTGGGAGTCACGATGGACTACTCCATCTTCCTGTGGCACAGTTATCAGGAGAACCAGCAGCGATTCCCGGGCGATAAGGAACGTGCAATGGCTCATGCCATTTCCAACACCTTTGCTTCCGTCATTGGAAGCTCCGTGACTACGGTCGCCGGTTTCATCGCCCTTTGCTTCATGAGCTTTACGCTCGGCAAAGACCTCGGAATCGTTATGGCGAAAGGTGTTGTATTTGGCGTCATCTGCTGCGTTACAATACTGCCATCATTTATACTCATATTTGACAAGGCAATTCAGAAAACGACACACCGTTCTCTGATACCTCCTATGGAAAAACCGGCAAAGTTTATTACGAAACACTTTAAAGTCTTTGTTCTTGCGTTTATTGTGCTGCTCGTACCTGCTTTATGGGGATATACCAAGGCAGAGGTTTATTATAATCTGGACGCCACACTCCCGAAATACCTGGAGAGCATCAAGGCAAATGATAAACTGTCCGATGAATTTGACATGAATGCAACGCACATGGTACTAGCAAACGCAGACCTGAAGCCAAAAGAGGCGAAGGCAATGTTAAATGAGATGTCCGATGTAAAAGGTGTAAAGTTTGCACTCGGCCTCGACAGCCTCTTAGGTTCGGCCATCCCACGGGATGTGGTCCCGGATGAGCTGACCGATACATTAAAAGCCGGAGACTGGCAGTTGATCCTCGTACAGTCGGAATATAAGGTTGCAACCGACGAGGTGAACCGGCAGTGCACGCAGCTGAATAGTATTGTAAAGAAATATGACTCCTCCGCCATGCTGATCGGGGAGGCTCCGTGTACCAAAGACCTGATCACGATTACGGATAAGGACTTCAAGGTTGTAAGTGCAATCTCCATCATCGCCATTTTCATTATTATTGCACTTGTATTTAAGTCCATCTCACTGCCGGTCATTCTTGTGGCGGTCATCGAGTTTGCGATCTTCATCAATCTGGGAATCCCGTATTTTACGGGCACAAAGATGCCATTTATTGCATCTATCGTCATCGGAACGATCCAGCTGGGGGCTACCGTCGACTATGCAATCCTGATGACGACCCGGTATAAAAAAGAGCGGTGCAAAGGAAAAGAGAAAAAAGAATCCATACGAATCGCCCTCTCCGCTTCTGTCAGTTCGGTCATCGTTTCCGCACTCGGATTCTTTGCCGCCACATTCGGTGTCGGACTCTATTCCGATATCGATATGATCTCCGCGCTCTGTACGTTAATGGCACGCGGTGCAGTCATCAGTATGTTCACAGTTATCTTTATCCTGCCGTCTATGCTGATGGTATTTGACAGGGTGATCTGTGCGACCACAAAAGATATGAGGGCATGCCTGAAGAAAAAAGAGAAGGCTTCCGATGAAGCCTGTGCAAACGCTTAAATAATTTTACCGGATGGATTTTCCACAAAGTCTAAAAACAAGGTATCTATAACAGGAGGTTAACTGATATGAAAAACAGAGAATATAAAACACTCGTTGCAATTATACTGGCAATGACAATGGTGACCGGCACACTGGCCGGTGTTCCTTCTACCGTTTGCGCCAAAGAAAACACGGTAACTACAGAGGCAGCCGCCCGGACACAGGAAAACGCCTCTTCCGACGTGAAACCTATAAAGGATGAAACTGTTTATGCGAAAATTGACGGCAGCGGCACCGTAACTTCAGTCACTGTATCTGACCAGCTGAAAAACATCACGGATGAAAAGGAAATCAAGGATGTGTCTACTCTGGAAAACATAGAAAATGTTAAGGGGGATGAGACATTTTCCCAGAAAAGCAATGCCATAACCTGGACCGGCGACAGCAAAGACATCTGCTATCAGGGCACCACAAGCCAAAATCTTCCCGTTGGTGTAAAAATCACTTACAAGCTGGACGGGAAAAATATCAGTGCCGGAGATCTGGAAGGTAAAAGCGGCCACCTTGTTATGCGCTATCAGTATGAAAATACGACCGGAACTTCCGGGAAAGACTATACTCCTTTCCTTATGATCACAGGACTGATCCTCGACGGCGATAAATTTACAAATACTAAAGTCACAAACGGCAGGCTGGTTTCCGACGGGGACAGGGACATGGTGCTCGGCATGGGGCTTCCAGAACTGGAATCCAGCCTTGGTGTAAGTGATCTGGATATCCCGGATTACTTCGAACTGGAGGCTGATGTAACTGACTATGAAGCAGCAGAAGGAATCACCATTGCCACGAACGAGATCTTCAATGAGTTGGATATGGATAAACTTGATTCTCTTTCTGACCTGAAAAGTTCCATGAATAAGCTTCAGGACTCTGCCAACCAGTTAGTCGACGGTTCCGGAGAACTCAGGAAGGGACTGGATACACTCTTGTCCTCTTCCGGAACGCTCACAGATGGAATCAGCCAGCTTTCAGATGGCGGCACCACGTTGAAAAACGGGACCGCGTCACTTCTGGACGGGAGCAATGCCCTCTCAGACGGGAGCAGTATTCTGGCAGACGGAACGAACCAGCTGCTTTCCGGAACCGGAACACTGAAAGAAGGCACCCAGGCCTTAAATGCCGGGCTTGCCTCTGCTGCCGACCAGACTGCCGGCCGTCTCCTTCCGGGTATCATCCAGCTCGATGACGGCGTTGCACAGATGCAGAAGCAGCTGGGAAGCGGGCTTTCCGAACTCACTAGCGGGGTACAGACACTGGATGCCGGGGCCGCAAACCTCAGGGACGGCGCCGCTTATCTAAATCAGGTAATCAATTCCGGCACCGATCAAACAGGCGGCCAAAGCCTTACTGCCATTGCCGCAGGCACGGCAGACGGAGCACAGGAAATCGCAACGGCGGCTGGCGGTATCAGTCAGACCGTCACGGCAGTTACTGACGCAACTGTATCAGCTGCCACTAATACAGGCGAAGCCATTGGAACACTTCGGACCCTTCTGGATGCGGGCACTTCACTCTCAGAAGATCAGAAGACTGCAATTAGTAATGCTATTACCGTCCTGAGTAATGACATGTCTAACATCCAAAGTGCTGCCGGGACTTTAGGCCAGCAGGCTGAACTGGCCGCCGGACTCGCCGAAGGTGCAAATAATGTTGCCTATGGTGCCGGAAGCACCAGCCAGATCATAAACGAACTCGCGGCCTCCACCCCGCAGCTCAGCCAGGGTGCCTCCGACCTTGCTGACGGAACCGCTAAACTGAATGCCAGCATCACCGATCCCACATCCGGCCTGATTACGCAGGTAAATTCCGGAGTGGAAACACTTAAGGACGGAACTGCCGCCCTCCGCGCCGGAATTGATGGTGACAACGGCCTCGCAAGCGGGCTGAAGCAGCTTTCCGCCGGCGCCTCACAGGTTGACTCAGGTGCTGGAACATTAAACGAGAAAATGGCAGAAGCCAACGCCGGTGCACAGAGTGTTTCCGCCGGTGCTTCCCAGTTATCCGCCGGTGCCGGGGAACTAAACACCGGTGCAGGCACACTTTCTTCCGGTATCCAGACACTCCAGTCCGGTTCCGGCGCCTTAATCGACGGTGTGAAACAGCTTGATGAAGGGGCTAAGACATTAAATGACGGCATGATCCAATTCAACGAAGAGGGAATCAAAAAATTGGTAAGCGCATTCGACGGCGATATTCAGGGACTTCTGGATAAGCTGAACGATATGGCAGACGCTTCCAGAAGCTACAAGAATTTCTCAGGCATCTCCGATCACATGGACGGAGAAGTTAAATTCGTTTTTGTTACAAATAAATAGTCAAATACGCCGCGGACAGCGGGCCAAAGTCAGACTTACCCGGCTTTGGCCCGCTGTCCGCGTGAATAAAATCCCCAAACCTGATTATTCGCACGTATCTCTGCATATAATATGATATATACGAATATCATAGGGAGGGGCTGTATGTTTTATTTTATATTTTGTTTTTTATTATTCTGCCTGATTACATTTGTCTTATTCTGCATCCTGCACTGCAGTACACCATATGACCGAATGATCGATGACGAACAGCAGGAAAAATTTCTGCGCCGCCATACCGGATTTTGATTTATCCATTGCCTCACCAATCTTTTCCCTTTATAATATCCTTATTATGAAAGGAAATATGCAATGAAAAAAAAAGGTTACTATTCTTCCGGCGAATTTGCGCGCATGGCCCATGTTACACTGCGCACAATCCGCTATTACGATAAACAGGATATCCTGAAGCCATCCTATGTCAGCGAGGCAGGCGCACGCTTTTATACAGATGAAGATTTTGCCCGTCTGCAGCAGATCCTGCTTCTGAAATACCTTGGTTTTTCTCTGGATGACATCCGCGAAATGACAATTGATGATTCCGACTACCATTTCATGCTGAATTCCCTGAACATCCAACTAAAACTGGTGCAGGACAGAATCGAACAGATGCAGCTGGTAGAAAAAGCAATCCAGGATACCGCAAGCGCCATTCAGAAGGAACACCACATTGACTGGAGCCAGATGCTGAACCTGATCCATCTGACCGGGATGGAAAACAGTCTGAAAAACCAGTACCAGAATGCATCAAACATCTCCGCCAGAATCAATCTCCATAACTTGTACTCCCAGAATCCCCAGGGGTGGTTCCCGTGGATTTACGAACAATGCAGGATCGAAGACGGGATGCATATACTGGAAATCGGATGCGGTGACGGTACACTCTGGAAGGACAATCTGGATTCGATTCCAAAGTCAGCCACAATCCTGCTTTCCGATATTTCCGAGGGGATGCTGCGTGACGCAAGGCGTGCCATCGGAGCGTATGACAAACGCTTCTCTTTCCAGGTTTTTGACTGCAGCCATATCCCATGTGGGGACAACAGTATGGACTTGATCATCGCAAACCACGTTCTCTTCTATTGCGAAGATATTCCCCAGGTATGCAGGGAAGTACAGCGTATCCTAAAACCGGGCGGGCGTTTCCTCTGCAGTGCCTACAGCAGGCGCCATATGGCAGAAGTCAGCCGTCTGGTGGAAGGCTTTGATGAACGGATTGTATTGTCAGCCGATAAGCTGTATAACAAATTCGGCCGCGAAAATGGCACCGGTATACTGAAACCATATTTCTCACAGATTGAATGGCTGCTATATGAGGATTCCCTCGTCATACCGGAACCAGAGCCGCTAATTTCCTACATCCTCTCCTGCCACGGCAACCAGAACCAGTATATTCTGGACCATTATAAGGAGTTCCGCTCTTATGTGAAGAGGAAAACCACCGGCGGATTCCATATTACAAAGGAAGCCGGGGTATTTATCTGCACGCTTTAGATTTGCCGGTTTAAAAGAATTTGTAAAAACTTTATAAAAAGGCTTGAAGGTGACCTAAGGTCACCTTTTATAATACGATTATGGCTGACAAGGATTGACTTATCTTTGATACTTATTAACCACGTGCGGGCAATGCTGCACGGAAGATAAAGGAGATTTCACATGAAGGGAATTATTTTAGCAGGAGGTTCCGGCACACGCCTCTATCCTCTAACAATGGTTACATCCAAACAATTACTGCCGATTTATGATAAACCTATGATCTATTATCCAATGTCAGTTCTCATGAACGCAGGCATCCGCGATATTTTAATTATTTCCACCCCGCAGGATACGCCCCGTTTTCAGGAATTGTTAGGCGACGGACACCAGTTCGGCGTAGACCTTACTTATGCGGTTCAGCCGAGCCCTGACGGACTTGCCCAGGCATTCATCATCGGAGAAGAATTTATCGGCAATGATACCGTTGCAATGGTCCTCGGCGATAATATTTTCGCAGGACATGGTCTTCGCAAGCGTCTGAAGGCTGCCGTCGAAAACGCAGAATCCGGCAGGGGGGCGACCGTTTTCGGTTATTATGTCGATGACCCGGAACGTTTCGGCATCGTAGAATTCAACGAAGAAGGGAAAGCTATTTCTATAGAAGAAAAACCAGCCGTACCAAAAAGCAATTACTGTGTCACCGGGCTGTATTTCTACGATAACAAAGTTGTCGATTATGCCAGAAACTTAAAGCCAAGCCCGCGCGGGGAGCTGGAGATTACAGACCTGAACCGCATTTATCTGGAAAGCGGCAGCTTAAACGTAGAGCTGCTCGGACAGGGATTCACATGGCTGGATACCGGTACACACGAAAGCCTTGTGGAGGCTACTAATTTTGTAAAAACAGTGGAGTCCCACCAGCACCGTAAAATCGCCTGCCTGGAAGAGATTGCATATCTCAACGGCTGGATCACCAAAGAAGACGTACTGAAGGTTTACGAAGTACTGAAGAAAAACCAGTACGGCCAGTACCTGAAAGATGTCCTTGACGGAAAGTATCTGGACATTTTACATTAACCGTAACTGTGGACACCCTTTTCGGTGTGAACAGCTGCACTAAATCTCATTTGTTAAGAATATACTATTAAGGAGAATCAAACAATGAATATTATCGTGACCGGCGGGGCCGGATTTATCGGAAGCAACTTTATTTTCCATATGCTGGGCAAATATCCGGATTACCGCATCATCTGTCTGGACAGCCTGACTTATGCAGGCAACCTTACTACTCTCGCACCTGTCATGGACAATCCAAATTTCCGTTTTGTCAAAGAAAGCATCACAGACCGCGAGGCCGTTTACAAACTGTTTGAAGAGGAACATCCTGACATCGTTGTAAACTTTGCGGCGGAAAGCCATGTCGACCGTTCTATCGAAGACCCGGAAGTATTTCTGGATACCAACATCAAAGGAACTGCCGTACTTATGGATGCCTGCAGGAAATATGGAATCACACGTTACCACCAGGTATCTACGGATGAAGTATATGGTGACCTCCCACTGGATAGGCCGGATTTATTCTTTACAGAAGAAACCCCAATCCACACAAGCTCCCCGTACAGCTCATCCAAGGCGGGAGCGGACCTGCTCGTTATGGCTTACCACCGCACTTACGGCCTGCCTGTAACAATCAGCCGCTGCTCGAACAACTACGGACCGTATCATTTCCCGGAAAAACTGATCCCGCTTATGATTGCAAATGCGTTAAATGATAAACCGCTCCCGGTTTACGGCAAAGGTGAAAATGTACGTGACTGGCTGTATGTTGAGGACCACTGCAAGGCCATCGACCTGATCATCCACAAAGGGCGTGTCGGCGAGGTTTATAATATCGGCGGACATAACGAGATGAAGAACATCGATATCGTTAAGATTATCTGTAAAGAACTTGGCAAACCAGAAAGCCTGATTACCTATGTGACAGACCGTAAAGGCCATGATATGCGCTATGCCATCGATCCGACCAAGATCCACAATGAGCTTGGCTGGCTGCCGGAAACAAAGTTTGCCGACGGCATCAAAAAGACAATCAAATGGTATCTGGAAAACAAGGAATGGTGGGAAAACATCATTTCAGGCGAATATCAGAACTATTATGAAAAAATGTATGGAAACCGCTAGAACTCTGAAATGCAGCAAAAGGGTGAAAGGTTCCCCCTTAGAAATGGAGTGGACATATGAAAGTTTTAGTAACAGGTGTAAAGGGACAGCTTGGCTTTGACTGCGTCAATGAACTGACAAAACGCGGCCATGAGGCTGTCGGTGTAGATATTGAAGAAATGGATATTACGGACGCCGCTTCGGTTAACAGAGTTGTTACAGAAACAGCTCCCGATGCTGTGATCCACTGTGCAGCGTGGACCGCTGTCGATGCGGCCGAGGATGAAGAAAACCGTGAAAAGGTACGTCTTGTTAACGCTGTTGGGACAGAGAATATCGCAAAAGTCTGCAAAGAGCTGGACTGCAAAATGCTGTATCTGTCTACCGACTATGTGTTTAACGGCCAGGGCACTGCCCCCTGGAAGCCGGACTGCCGGGATTATAAACCCTTAAGTGTTTACGGCGAAACAAAGCTTGCCGGTGAACTCGCTGTTTCAGAGACACTGGAAAAATATTATATCGTACGCATTGCATGGGTATTTGGCAAGAACGGCAAAAACTTCATTAAGACAATGCTAAGTCTCGGAAAAACACACGATACAATCAAGGTCGTAAGCGACCAGATCGGAACTCCTACTTATACTTATGATCTGGCAAAACTGCTTGTCGACATGATTGAAACAGATAAATATGGATATTATCATGCAACAAACGAAGGCGGGTATATCAGCTGGTATGATTTTACGACAGAAATCTTCCGCCAGGCTGCCGCAATGGGACGTCCGGAGTATTCTGCTGACCGGCTTCATGTGATCCCTGTCACAACCGAGGAGTACGGCGCTTCAAAAGCGAAACGGCCTTTCAACAGCAGGCTCGACAAAAGCAAGCTGACCGAAAATGGATTTACTCTTCTGCCTACATGGCAGGATGCGCTTCAGAGATATCTGAAAGAAATTGAATTTTAGGAAATATCAGGAGGTAAAGATGGGACAGATAAAAGTAGATAAAAATGTTGGCGGCATCGAGGGGCTCTGTATCATCGAACCGGCTGTCCACGGTGACGCCAGAGGATATTTCATGGAAACCTATAACCAGAAAGACATGGAAGAGGCCGGGCTGAACATGCAGTTCGTTCAGGATAACCAGTCCTGCTCCACAAAAGGCGTACTGCGCGGGCTCCATTTCCAGAAAGAATTCCCACAGGGAAAACTCGTCCGTGTGATCAAAGGCCATGTCTTCGACGTTGCCGTAGACCTTCGGAGTGGTTCCGATACTTATGGAAAATGGTTCGGCGTGGAGCTCACTGAGGAGAATAAGAAACAGTTCTATATTCCGGAAGGCTTTGCACACGGATTCCTGGTTCTCTCTGATGTCGCGGAGTTCTGCTATAAATGTACAGACTTCTATCATCCGGGTGACGAAGGCGGGCTGGCCTGGAATGATCCCGAAATCGGAATCAGCTGGCCTCAGGTTACCGGTGAATACCACGGCAGTGCTTCAGCCGGGGGGTACCGTCTGCAAGACGGGACCGGGCTGAACTTAAGTGAGAAAGACCAGAAATGGGATGGGATCCGGAATACTTTTAAGTTTTAAATATAGTGGGGAGTGTACAGATGTACACTCCCTGTTTTATTACCATCACATCATATGCATAATCATCAGCAGAATCTTATAACAAATTTCTTTACATCCTCCGCCGCCCTTTCTGCCAGCTCCTTTGTTCCTGCACATGCCGAAATATATACTTTCAGCTTTGGTTCTGTCCCGGAAGGGCGTATCACTACCGAGCATTGATTTTCCAGCCTGAACTGAAGCACATTCGATTTTGGGAGTCCGTTTATTCCCTCTGCGTAATCCGTACATTCTGCCACTTTATATCCCGCAAACTCGTCCACTCCTGCCCGGAATTTCTCCATAATCTCCTGCATTTTCGCCATGCCGTCCGCTCCCTCCATCCGGATGGAATGCAGGGTGTTTACCCAGTAACCATATTTCAGAAAGAGCTGTGTAAGCCGGTCTATCAGTGAAATCCCTTTCTCTTTATAGTGTGCGAACATCTCGCAGATTAAGAGCGACGCATTCACTGCATCTTTATCTCTTACATGGGTGCCGCTCAAATATCCATAGCTTTCCTCAAATCCAAAGATATAAGAATTCCCCCTGCCGCTTTTCTCCAACTGTGTAATCTGCTCTCCTATATATTTGAATCCGGTCAGAACATTGATGAGCCTCACCCCATAGTTCTGTGCTATGGCACGGGCCATTTCCGTTGTAACAATCGTTTTTACTGCAACAGGATCCTCCGGCATCTTGCCCTGAGCCAGCCTCTCGCTGCATATATAATCAAACAGCAGAATTCCTGTCTCATTCCCAGACAGCAGTGTATATTCATTTTCATGTTTTTTCACTGCAATTCCCACCCTGTCACAATCCGGGTCTGTTGCGAGAACCAGATCCGCATTGACACGCTTGGCATATTCTATTCCCAGCGCCATCGCGTCTTTCTCTTCCGGGTTGGGATAAGGGCAGGTGGGAAAAGTTCCGTCCGGATATTCCTGCTCTTTGACCATCGTAATCTTTCGGAAACCACACTCACGAAGACAGCGAAACACTGGAACTCGCCCCGTGCCATTTAGTGGTGAATATACGATAGACATGTCTTCCCTGCCCATCTCTTGTTCTGCCAGAGACAGTGACTTAACGCTGCCTATATAGGCATCTATAACATCATCGCCGATAAATTGAATCGTGCCGGACCCAAGGCCTTCTTCAAACGCGATTCTTTTTGCACCGTTTAATACATCCGTCTTGTCTATGTCACTCAGAATCTTAGCCGCAGCGGTATCTGTGATCTGTCCGCCGTCCGCACCGTAAACCTTATACCCGTTATACTGTGCCGGATTATGGGAGGCGGTTACCATAATACCGCCTGCACAGCCCAGCTGCCTGACCGCATACGATAAACAGGGCGTAGGCATTAATTCACGGAATATTAAAACCCTGACTCCATTCGCAGCCAATACTTCTGCTGCCGTTTTCGCAAATAGCTCTGATTTTATACGCGAATCAAAACTGATCGCCGCCATTCTTTTTTCAATCGGAAAATTCTTTTTTAAATAATCCGCATATCCCTGTGTCGCTTTTGCTACCGTATATACGTTCATACGGTTTGTCCCCGCTCCGATCACCCCTCTCAGTCCCCCGGTTCCGAATTCCAGATTCTTGTAAAAGGCATCTTGTATCTTACAGGCATCCCCTTCCATGTCCTTTAGTTCTTTTATAACATCCTCATCCCGGCCGGCTTCTCCCAGCCACCGGAAATATTCTTCTTCCATCTGTACTACTGGTATCATATTTTCCTCCCTAGCATCCGACAGCAAGAAGCTGCAGTTTCCCATGCATTTTGAAACACTCACAGCCTGCCGGCACAAAGATACAGTCTCCCTTGAATATATTCAGGAATTGGCCGTCCTTCATAAAAATAACGCCGCAGCCCTCGAGACATAAGAGTACCTTGAATGAATTCCTGCCCACGTCAAAATTTACGAGTTTTCTCGTCCGTTCTGTATTCAGAAGATAACGTTCCACCTGAAAATATTTGCACCTGCACAAAAGTTCCCTCGCAAAACCATTCTGGTAACGGAGCACCCGCATTGGCTGGCGGGGGCTGCCGCTGCTTTTATAGTTCAGGACATCCAGCGCCTTATCTACATGGAGCTTTCTGAAATTTCCATCCTTATCCCTGCGTTCGTAGTCATATAACCTATATGTCAGATTCGAACTTTCCTGTATTTCAGCAATCAGGGTCCCGGCCCCGATTGCATGAACCGTTCCGGCCTGTATAAAAAAAACATCGTCTTTTTGAATCCTTATTTTCTGCAGGTATTTCTCAATCGTGTGGTCTTCCAGAGCCTCTTTAACCGACTTCCTATCCATGTCATGGTAAAAACCATAGATCAGTCTGGCATCTTTAGCAGCATCAGCCACATACCACATCTCCGTCTTTCCAAGCTGTCCGTTCTCATGATTTTTGGCATACTCATCATCCGGGTGCACCTGTACCGAGAGGTCTTGTTTTGCATCAATCAGTTTGATCATAATCGGCAGTTCCCCGTTCCCTTTCGGGTGGGTACCCATATATTCCGGGTGCTCCTTAAAGATTCTGCTTAATTTTTCCCCCTCATGGACCCCGGATGCTGCAACACTTTCCCCATCCGGATGGGTCGAACACTCCCATGTTTCGGCAAGCGGCACTGCTTCTAATTCCTTGCCGTACTCATCTTTCAGCCGTTTTCCGCCCCAGATATAATCCTTCCCTGCCGGTTTTAGAAGAAAGGGCTCACACTTCCAGATCATGCTTTTGTTTGTCATATACACTAATCTCCCTGCCGAGCTGGACCTCTATCAGTTCCAGTTCGGTATCAGCAAAAACAGTATGTTTGCATCCCGCCTGCATCGTGATAACGTCCCCCGGCCTCACGGGTTCTTCCATGCCGTCTACTATGGTCCTGCCCATGCCTGACACGACAGTCCAGACTTCGTCCCTGTTTTCATGGCTGTGGTAGTTCATGTTATGTCCGCTGTTCAGAATTACCTTTATGGTCATGCTGTCCTCCCCGACATCCAGAACACGGTAACTGCCCCATGATTTTTCCGCAAACATCACTTCCTGTTCCATCGCATCTACATATGGCCTGATATAACTGGACTGCTCTTTATCCGAAACAAGGATCCCTTCCGCACTTGCAGCAACAATGATATTTTTAGTGCCCATACATAAAACAGGGACATTCAATTCATTGATAACACTCGTGTTTTCACAACTATCATTCAGAGTAACATCGCCAATAGCAGCCTCTGCCATCTCCTCCGTCAAAGTATTCCAGGTACCGAGATCCTTCCAGTAACCGGAGAAACGCATCACACGTATCTTTTTCTCTTTCTCGGCCACCGCATAATCAAAGCTTATTTTCTCGAGACTTTCATATTTATCATACAGGTCATTATAATCTGTAAAACCGATTATTTCATGGGCCTTTTCCAAAAGGTATCCCAGCTTAAAGGCAAAGACCCCGCCATTCCAGAGCGCACCGTTTTGGATATATTTCTCTGCAGTTTCCACATCAGGTTTTTCCTTAAATGTTCTTACCGAACTGATTTCCGCCTCACTTTCCGGAATAATATATCCGTATTTTTCACTTGGATAAGTCGGCTCAATCCCCATCAATACCAGATTTGCCCCGTCTTCCCCTGCAAGACTTCCGAGCCTGGAGAGTGCCTTAAAATATTCTTCATCTACATAAGGGTCGACCGGGCAGACAACAACGGACCCATCCTCTGACAGTTTTTTTATATCACGCAGGTAAGAAGCCGCAAGTGCAATTGCGGGAAACGTATCCCTCCTATATGGTTCTACGCATATATTCACGTCCATTCCCAGCTGGTTGTGGATCGCGGATACCTGCGTCTTTGATGTAGCAATGGTAACCGTGCTGTCGATATCTGCCGTCCTGATCTGGCGGTAAACTCTCTGGACCATCGATTCATAACTTCCGTCTTCGCATTTGAATATTTTAATAAACTGCTTTGACCTCACATCATTTGATAGCGGCCACAGTCTTTTTCCTGAACCGCCTGACAGTAATACAATGTTCATCTTTTCACCATACCCTCTTATTTATCTCTCCGCTCTCATCGGATTTTTTAAAAAGTCCTCATAAGTCAGGCGGATTCCTTCCTCCAGATCTACGCGGTACTTCCATCCAAGCTTTTCAAGTTTTGATACATCAAGCAGTTTTCGCGGTGTTCCGTCCGGTTTGTCATGGTCCCAGAGTATTTTCCCTTCATACCCGGTCACTTTAGCCACCAGTTCTGTCAGAGCCCTGATTGACAGTTCTAAGCCAGTCCCAACATTCACAGTCTCCATGCCGCTGTAATGATTCATCAGGAAAACACACGCATCCGCCAGATCATCCACATACAAAAATTCACGCAGCGGCGCCCCGGTTCCCCAGCATACAACTTCCTTCAGCCCCTGCTCCTTCGCCTCATGGAAACGCCGGATCAACGCGGGCAGAACATGGCTGTGGGTAGGGTGGTAATTGTCGTTCGGTCCGTATAGGTTCGTCGGCATGGCTGAAATATAATCAGTCCCATACTGTTTGTTTAAAAATTCACAGTATTTTAAACCACTGATTTTAGCAAGGGCATATGCCTCATTCGTCTTCTCCAGCTCCGATGTCAGCAGGCAGCTCTCGGGCATAGGCTGCACGGCCATTCTGGGATAGATACACGAAGAACCGAGGAACAGTAATTTCCTGCACCCTTCCTGCCACGCAGAATGGATCACATTCATCTCCATCATCATATTCTCGTACATAAAGTCTGCCGGTGCTTCGGAATTGGCAATGATTCCCCCTACCTTTGCTGCCGCCATAAATACATATTCCGGCTGCTCTTCCCTGAAAAATGCAGCTACGGCTTCCTGACTGCAGAGATCCAGTTCCCGGTGGGTGCGGGTAAGCAGATTATGGTATCCCAGCTTCTCCAGTGTCCTTACAATGGCCGATCCGACCATTCCCCTATGTCCTGCAACGTATATTTTAGCTTCTTTTTCCATTTATTGTTTCACACTCCTATGTCTTCGACTATCCAGTTGTCTGTTCCTTAGCAAACCTTTTTCAGTGCTGCTTCTCTCTTTGCCAGTTCCAAGTCATGCCGCACCATGATTTTAATCAGTTCCTCATAGCTTGTCTTTCTCGGATTCCATCCGAGTATGGTCTTAGCCTTTGTCGGATCCCCAAGCAGAGTATCCACGTCTGTGGGTCTGAACCATGTCTCGTTCACTTCCACAAGCACATTTCCCGTCGCTGTATCGATGCCCTTTTCTTCGATCCCCTTCCCTTCCCAGCGAAGAGTAATCCCAGCCTCTGCAAATGACTTTTCAGTGAAATCCCTGACTGTATGCTGTTCTCCCGTAGCAATCACAAAATCATCCGGTGTCTCCTGCTGCAGCATCAGCCACATACATTCTACATAATCTTTTGCATATCCCCAGTCCCTGAGGGAATCCATATTGCCCAGCTGCAGCGTTTTCTGCAGTCCACAGGCGATTCTGGCTGCTGCCAGTGTGATTTTCCTTGTGACAAAATTTTCTCCACGCCTTTCTGACTCATGGTTAAACAGGATTCCATTGGCTGCAAACATGCCATACGCCTCCCGATACTCTTTAACAATCCAGAATCCATACTGTTTCGCTACCGCATAAGGGCTGTAAGGATGGAATGGCGTCGTCTCTTTCTGCGGCACCTCTTCTACCTTTCCGTATAATTCTGATGTAGATGCCTGATAGACCCTGGTTTTCCCCGTCAGTCCCAGAATCCGGACAGCTTCCAGTATACGAAGCACCCCGAGTGCATCCACATCCCCGGAATACTCCGGTACGTCAAAGGATACCTGTACATGCGACTGCGCCGCCAGATTATAAATCTCATCCGGCTGTACGATTCCAATGATACGTATCAGGGATGAAGAATCTGACAGGTCGCCGTCATGCAGTGTAACTGCATTTTTTTCTATCAGGTGATCAATACGTGACGTGTTGGAAATCGATGCCCTTCGTGTAATTCCATGTACCTCATACCCTTTTTTCAACAAAAATTCAGCCAGATAGGAACCATCCTGTCCTGTAATACCGGTAATCAATGCCTTTTTCATATCTTTCCCTCTCTATTTTCAAATGAATTTAATTACATGCTCAATTACCGATTATACTTGGATATTGTACAAAAAGTAATAGAGATTCTTGCTATATAATAGGACTATCTTGAACAGTGTTTTTTTCAATATAATCCTGATTTTTATATATAAATACCTTATTTCTGCTGATTTTGTGAATTATTATTACTGTTCACAGGCACGCCTGTAAACAGTAACTCGCCTGCCCATTTAAAGTCGCCTTCGGCGAGGGGCAGGCTTATTGGCTGCTTTACGTTATTCCTCCCAGCCTATCAGCGTAGTGATAGGCTGGGGAGTGAACAGTAACGAATTATTAACTACTTCACAAAATATGATTGGATTATTTTGCTTTCTATGTTACATTCTATATAGGATTATATTGACAAAGGAGTTTTATCATGGATAAACAATTATTTACCGGTAACCAGGTACAGTCCAACAGAGTCTTGTATACACCTTCGGTATTTGCCAAGAGTTCTTTGATCTACCTGCAGGAAACGGGTGAACTCACTGCACTTAAGCCTCATGTGAGCCGGAGGGAACAATTAAATTCCTACCTGTTTTTTATCGTATTAGACGGTCTGGGTAGTGTGCAGTACGACAATAAAGAGGTGCACCTGCGCCCCGGAGACTGCGTTTTCTTTAACTGCCAGAAGCCATATTCCCATGCTTCCTCGGCTGAACAGCTCTGGCGGCTCAAATGGGTCCACTTTTACGGACCGAATATGGACAGCATTTATGAGAAGTTTTTAGACAGGGGTGGAACCTGGTATTTTACAACAAGTGAACCTGCACGCTACGAAAACCTGCTGGAGGAAATATTTCTGACTGCAAATGCCGACAGTCCTGTGAGAGACATGAAACTATATGAAAAGCTGGTCCGGCTATTGACCCTTACAATGGAAGAAAGCGGCTCGCACAGCCTGATTTCAGATCATCAGGAGGCCGCACAGACTAAATTAAACGATATAAAAAAATATATAGATGAACATTTTACTGAAAAAATATATCTGGATGCGCTGTCGGAACACTTCTATATTAATAAATACTATCTGACAAGGCTGTTCAAGAAACAATTTGGGGCATCCATCAACCACTACATCATTTACCAGCGAATCACTCTTGGAAAGCGCCTGCTGCGATTTACTGATGACAGCATCGAAAATATCAGCAGAGAATGTGGAATAGACGATCCCGGATACTTTACGAGACTCTTTAAAAAAATAGAGGGCATAACGCCCGGGGAATTTCGAAAACGGTGGGTAAAATAAAATTACCCCCGCAGTCTTCATGCGGGGGTGCTTCTCTTCCTATGCGTTTTAAAACTTATGCCACAATTCCAACGCTTCCTTCCAGCAAAGCTGTCCGCCTGCCAGTATAGAACATGGCTTATCAAGTGTGATTTCTTTCCCGTCCACCTGGCTGATCCTGCCCCCGGCCTCACTGATAATCAAAGAGGCTGCAGCATAATCCCAAGGCTGGAGAAGGAGCTCCGTATAAATTCCATTGCTGCCGGATGCGACTCTGCACAGGTCAATGGCTGAGGAGCCGCCGTTGCGGACTCCGAGGCTGTTCAGATAAAGGGATTTTGCAAAATCAAATATCCGGTCTGTATCGTCGGAATTATATCTCGCACATCCAAACGCCGCGATGCTGTCCACAAGGCCTTTCGATGTACTTGCAATTTTCTTCCCATTCTTAAAGGCACCTTTTCCCTTTTCCGCTGTATAGAGTTCCTCTGTATAAGGATTATAGACGGCCGCGAAAACCATCTCCTTATTCTTCGCAAGTCCCAGCGAAACACAACTGTTTTTATAGTCGAATATAAAATTCGTCGTTCCGTCAATGGGATCAATAATAAAACAATACCCTTCTCCCATACTCTGCTGAACCCCATTCTCTTCTGCCAGAAATGCGGCCTCAGGAATCAGTTTCTTCATTTCCTGTACAAGAAAATCCTGCACCTTCTTATCATACTCTGTGACAAAATTAGAAAAACCTTCCTTATTATATATATCCGTTTCTGCAGCAGACGCATTTTTCATCATACCGCCCGCCTGTTTCACACATTTCGTTATTTCTTCGTATAGCATGGCCGCCTCCCGTTACCGTTTACACCCCAGCCTATCTCTACGCTGACCGGCTGGGGGCTTTATGTATTAATCCCATATAAATGCGGATTCCCATACATCTACTCCGCTGTCCTGGAAAATTTCATGCAGTCTGTCTTTCAGCTGCTGTTTTGTAACTCCCTTATTCAAGATTACCATCAGGAAGCCGCCCCCGCCGGCGCCGGCAATAAACCGCCCGCTTATCAAATCCTGACAGGATAGGAAAATCTGCTCGATACAAGTGTTGGATGATCCCTGGTCAAGCTGTTTTGAAAGTTCCCAGTGCCGGTTCAGAAGTTCTGCAAACTCATCTACACTGCCTCTTTCCAGAGCAAACTTCATCAGCGCTGCCAAAGGCTGCATCTCCTTCAGTGCCAGTATACTCTCCGGCCTTGCACCGATGTAGCTTCCGACAACATCACGCAGAAGGTTTCTTGCCAGCCTGCGCTGCCCTGTATAAATGACAGCGAACCGTTCCTGAAGCTCTTCTTTTACAGAATCTGACAAATGCACCTTCTCAACATGAATTTCCTGATCAATGCCCGGCTCTGTCGTAATAAACTTTACTCCGTTCGTCAGACCGCCAACCTGGTCCTGCCATCCTCCGCCGGTGCTCATAATCTGTTCCATAGAAAGAACTATGCCGTAAATCTCATCATCACTGATATCCGCACCAAGGAATTCGTAAATCCCTTTTACACATGCACCTGACAAAATACTGCTTGTCCCTAGACCGGAGCCCTTTGGTATGCCGATCACCTGCGTGGAAAGATAAATCCCTCCGCCCAGACGCTTCAAGATATCTTCCAATGACGCATCCCCATATAACGGCACAATCCCGCATGCAATCAGTGCGGCTTTGTGGAGTGCAAAAGAATCATATGGATTATGGCAGTCCTGAACTTCCGAAACAGTATGAATCTCTCCAAACACACCGATATCCGTGGACTCAAATTCAATATGGTAATCTTCAAGCCGTTTTACCGTAATCTGTACCGGCAGAATCCCATTCAGGCTGATTGCAGCATTCAGCACAACTCCGCCCTGTTCATTACAGTGCGGCGGGGTATCCGTCCAGCCGCCTCCCCAGTTAACACGGACCGGAAGCTTTACATCAACCCTGTCCTTACAGATCTTAAATGAATTAGCAGTACGCAGTTTACTGACCGCATTGTCAAAAATTTCTTTCTGAATCCCTTCAAAACATAGTCCCTCTGTATAGTCATAGGACATCCCATCAAATTCCAGATCTTTTTCCTTCATAAATCTGGAAACCGCATAGTAAATCCTGATCCTCAGTGAAAAATCTGCATCCTGCGCATCCTTCAGAAGCTCCCTGTAAATCGCCTCTGTAATTCCCTTGCTGCCAAACACCTGATAAGCATCTTTATAATAAACTCCGCTCTCCAGCATATTTACAAACTTACTTGCAAGGATACGGTTTTCCAGCTCATCCTTCCATGATCGGCTGTAATTCACATCTGCCATATAAAAACTGGAATACAGACTCATTCTCTTCCTTGTCTTCCACTGCCTGATCTCTTCTTTCGCAGCACGCCCATGACACATATCATAAAGGAAAAGAGCCTGCTCTATTCCTTCTTGCATGGTGTCGCATACCGGATATAGGTTGGCAAACCACAGATACTTGTCCTTATCCTGCCACAATGTATCCTGTGAAATATCATTTTCACTTAACAGCCCGGAAAGACTGGTACCCAGAAAACCGTCATTTTCTTTATAGAATCCCTTCGGATTATCTTCCACACCATAAATACGGACAACATACTTCCCGTTAATCAGACGCAGGCCATGCAGAACGATCCCCGGCGGAATGACACAGTCCGTCAGCTTTAAATTGGATATCACGCATCCTTCACCGACCTTTGTATTGCCCAGTATAAAGCAGTCCTCCAGATACGCACCTTTCCGGACATTCGCCCTGCGCCCTACATACGCCCTGTGTGCAGCAAAATCTGCATCTCCGACTCCTGAGAACATCACCTGCTTTTTCCAGTTAAGGAACTCATAGGAGGAAACATCCTCTGTCACAAGACTCAGAAGTTCCTTCGTAGTACCAAAATGTATAAACTCTGCCGGAGAAAGGCACAGCAGTTTCATAGAAAATGAATGTATCGCCTGCCAGATTTTCTCACGGCAGCTGATCAGTTCTTCGCAGATTACCCCTTCTGCCGCTTCCTGATAAAACTGCTCCAAAGTAGCCTCCCGCGCCAGCGGATAAAGAAAATCACCATAAAAGCTGATCCGCGCCTTGTCATTTACAAATTCCTGAAATTTACCCTGATCCAGATGTCCATCTGTACTGATCAGAGAATACAGCGCATCCATAAGACCTGTGCTTAAGATCACGGCCCCGGTATCCAGATCCACACATCCCCTGTCATTCACCGCACCGCTCTCCCTGAGCATAGATACCGTCTGTTTATGTAAAAACCTTGCCACGTAATCATTCCCGTCATTCAAGAAAACGCCATGATCCTTTCCCGTATCCACATGCTCCTTGAACGAGATAGCTGCCGCACCTTCATTCTGGAAATCAATCTGCAGAGGATTGAACAATAACAGAACATCACCAGAAAGAATCAGCATCCCTTCCCTGAACCTGGAAGGCACACCGGACATCACGATCATGAACTCATCAAACAACGTAGAGGCATATCCATTCGGGAGTTCACGCGGAACCGGGGAAAATAATTTACCCGTCGCAGAATACTGCGGAACACGTTTACTGTCCCCTCCGGAATGAATCACAAGGATCCGCTTGTCTTTAAAATGATGCTCTGACTTCCCTTCGCGCTTAGCAAGGTAAGCCAGCACATTAAAAGTGGCTCCTCCCGATCCCACTCTCCTGCCTTCCGGGTCTGGAAGGACCTCATAAATCGTAGAAGACGGAAGGCGGCGCTGCTGAAGGCGCTCCTCAATCTGCCCGCGGTACATCGCCGCCTGCTCTTCATTGGATGCAGTCAGAATCACATAGTCCCACTTAATAAAACTAGACTTTTTGAGACTCCTCTCATAATCTTCCCATGCATCAAAATATGACTGGCTCAAAAATAAATTCTTCATTCTTTTAGATGTTAATTCCATATTACTTTTTCCTTTTCCTGCGGTATTTTATTTTGGATTATCTTAATTTGGCTTCGAGACTTCAAATATTACTGCTTTATTTATTATAGCGGAGTTGGGGGGAAATGACAAGGCGGGGGAGGGGGAAATGGGGGGAGGTGCTAATAATAACAATTATTTGGAGGTAAGAGGAGCAAATTGTTCCTGTAGGCAGTAGAAAATGTGAAGTATATGGAGAAGGGGAACTGCGTAAGTGAGTGGTTGCTTTTAATAATTTTTAGCATGTAAAGTGTAAATTTGTTTTGTTATGAGATCCGGATTTATGGGATTGATATTTCAGCTGACAAGTATAGTTTATGGGCTTGTCGGTTTTGAACGTATATGAGAAAAAATAGCCAATGGGCGGTGTGGATAGTATCCAAATGATTGATTATTGTGTGAACGTACTGCTAAAAATATACATCACGCACATTAAAATGGGGAGTATTGTGAAATATGCAATCTGAAGATTTGAAGGTTATAGATAATAAAAATGTCATAGATTTCTTGGGCATTAGACTTAACAATATGACAGAACAGGAAATTCTCGATTATGTGGATTATTGTATTAGTAGAAAAACTCCATGTCAAATAGTTGGTGTGAATGTAGACCAGGCTTTGCGAGTGATAGAGGATGAATATTCTGGTCAGATTTTCAAGGATGCCGAGATTGTTTTTACCGATGGCAAGCCTATCATTTGGATGGCTAAGTGGCTGAAACGCCCTATCGTTGAAAAAGTTTCTGGTCCGGACCTCATGTTGAAACTGTGTGAAAGAGCAGCAGAAAAAAAGTATAAGGTTTTTCTTCTTGGTGCTGGTCCCGGTGTTGCTGCACAAGCTGTGGTAAATTTGGAAAAATTATATCCGGGATTGCAATGTGTCGGTACTTATTCACCACCATTCGGTTTTGAAAAAGACAAGGAAGAGATGGAGAAAATTGTTTCCATGCTTAGGGATTCGAAAGCTGATCAATTGTTTGTTGGTATGGGGTCTCCGAAGCAGGATATTTTTATTTATGAAAACATGAATGAATATCAGATTCCAGTATCCTGTTCTATGGGAGCCGCAATTGATTTCATCGGTGGCGGAGCGAAAAGAGCACCAAAATGGATGAGTGATTACGGTTTGGAATGGTTCCATAGATTCCTTCAGAATCCGAAACGCTTGTATAGAAGATATTTTGTTGATGATAGGCGCATATTGAAATATTATTTTGAGTTTCGGAAGCGAGAAAAAGCTGCTGGGCGGTTGTGATTTGGAGAGAGACAATGATTAGAATTTTGGTTGTTGAGACAACAGAATTCGGATATGACGGGATATCAAACGTTGTATCTAATTACTATACATACATGGATCAAAATAGGCTTCATATGGATATTGTTACTATCAACCCGATATTTGGTCAATTGAAGAATTCATTGGATGTGAATGGTGGAAAAAATTACGTACTGGCATATCGTAATAGAAATCCTATAAAGTATGTTAATTCATTAATTAGTATCCTTAATAAAGTAAAATATGACATATTACATGTACATGGTTGCAGTGCAACGATGGCAGTAGAAATGATAGCTGCATACTTTAGTGGCGTGACGGTTCGAATTGCACATAGTCACAATACCAAATGTGACCATGTAACCGCAGATAAGATCCTACGCCCTGCTTTCAATGCTTTTTATACACATGGATTTGCTTGTGGACAGGAAGCTGGAGAATGGTTATTTGGCGACAAAAAGTTCCACATTATTTTAAACGGCATTGATGTTGACAAATTTAGATTCAATGAGAAAGTTCGCAGTTTAATGCAAAAGAATAATGCGCTGGAAGAAAAATTAATAATTGGTCATGTGGGAAGATTCAGCGAACAAAAGAATCACAGGAAACTTATAGACATATTTACCGAGATTGCAAAAATTAGGAGAAATGCGAAGCTTGTCCTTATTGGTGACGGCGAATTAAGAACAGAAATAGAGGCTATTGCAACAAAACGGCAATTGGATGTTCTGTTTGTTGGGTTGAGTGATGAAGTTGAAAAGTGGCTGCAAGCATTTGATGTAGTTGTGTTTCCATCACTCTTTGAAGGCTTACCGTTAGGACTTGTGGAGGCACAGGCAGCCTGCTTACCATGTTTGCTAAGCGATACGATTTCTCCGATGACCAGAATCACAGATCTTGTTGAGTTTGAAAGTCTAGATTCAAGTGATGGAAAGTGGGCACAGAAAGTACTACAGATGGTTGAGTGTAGCGATCGATGTGGAAAAAGCAAGGCAATAGAGCAACAGATTAAAGACAATCGATTTGATATTAGAGAAAACTGTAACGAATTAGTGTGTTTGTATATGGATTTACTTAAGGGGTAGAGGTATGAAATATTTAATACTTGGAGCAGGCCCTGCTGGCTTGACTCTTGCAAACAAATTAAAACAAAATGGAGAAACGAGTTTCCTCGTTTTGGAGTGTGAAGCGGAAGCAGGTGGTTTGTGTAGATCTGTTAATGTGGATGGTTCTCCATTTGATATTGGTGGTGGACATTTTTTGGATGTTCGACGTTCGCATGTAAATGAGTTTCTGTTCCAGTTCATGCCGGAAGAAGAGTGGAATTTGTATTCTCGTGACAGCCGCATTGAAGTGAACGGCAATACCGTCAATCACCCGATTGAAGCCAATATTTGGCAAATGAAGCTTGAGGACCAGGTGGAATATCTGAAGTCCATTGCTGTTGCTGGTTGTAATCTTTGCACAGATATGCCTGAGGCGTTTGTGGAGTGGATATACTGGAAGCTCGGCTCTAAAGTGGCAGTGGACTATATGATCCCCTACAACCAGAAGATGTTCAGTAAGGATCTAAATCAGCTTGGTACATATTGGCTTGAAAAGCTACCAAATGTGAGCTTTGAGGAAACGTTGCTGAGTTGCTTGAATAAGAGAGCATATGGCAAACAGCCTGGACACGCACAGTTCTATTATCCTAAGAAATATGGATACGGTGAATTATGGCTACGAATGGCAGAGGCGATTAAAAATAATATTGAATACAATAAAGCGGTGAAAGGTATTGACTTTAACACAAAGACACTTACTACTGCCGACGGAGCTACTTATCAAGCAGATGCAATTGTCACAACAATTCCCTGGATGGAATTCGATACGATTGTCGGGATGCCGGAGGATATTAAGAACAGTATCGCAAAGTTGAGGTTCAGCTCTATTCAGACGGAATACCACGCTGAAAACCTGAATACCGAGGCACATTGGATTTATTATCCTGATCCGAAGCTTTCCTTCCATCGCATTCTGGTTCGTCATAACTTCTGCCCGAACAGTAAAGGCTATTGGACCGAGACCAACAGTGAACGAATTGACATGGAAGAGCCAAATGACAACTTTAAGTATTTGAATGAATACGCTTATCCGCTAAACACAATTGATAAACCGGAAATCATGAAAAAGCTTCTGGCTTGGAGTGCAGAGCGGGGGGTATATGGTCTCGGTCGATGGGGTGAGCATGAGCATTATAATTCGGATTTGACGGTTGATTTGGCATTAAAGATGGTGGAGGTATTATCGTAATGAAACCGGGTATTAGTGTCATTGTTCCAATTTACAATGTGGAGCATTATTTGAAACGATGTATGACATCGTTGATAAACCAGACTCTGAACAATATAGAAATCATTATGGTGGATGATGGTTCACCCGATTCATGTCCGCAAATGTGTGATGAATATGAAAAAAATTATTCAAATATTAAAGTTATTCATAAGGCAAATGCCGGATTGGGCATGGCCAGAAATTCGGGGATAGAAATTGCGACAGGTGAATATATTGCTTTTGTAGACTCTGATGACTATGTTGATTGCGCAATGTACGAAGAACTCCTTAAAGTTGCAAAAAAGAACAATGCGGATTACGTTGGTTGCGATTTTGCGTTCTGTTCGGAGTCTGGTAAAGAAACGATGGTTAACGCTTATAAAAAGGAGTTTGTCTACTATGGCTCAGAAACAAAAAAGGTATTTGTTGATATGCTTGGAGCACCAGCTGAATATCATTCTGATGTTGTTAACCAGATGTCTGCGTGCAAGGGTATTTATAGAAAGAGTTTGATTGTTGATTGCAATATCAGATTTCCTTCTGAGAAACGATTGATAGCTGAGGATCTTATTTTTCATTTGGATTTCTTTGAGAATACAAAGTGTGTATGCTATATTCCTAAAGCTTTTTATTTTTATTGCATTAATTGGCAATCGGTAACTCATACATATGCAACAGATCGTTATCTTAGAGAAATTGCACTTTATGAATATCTTTGTGGAACTATAAGCGAATATCCTGGATCTATGAATAGAGTACAAAGAACTTTTTTGGGTAGAATTCGAGTTTGTCTAAAGGATTCCTTCAAAAGTAAATCGGCAGAAGCATGCAATACAAGAATGGCTATAATCAATAATGAAGTTGTGCAAAACGTAGCAAAAGAATATGACATATCAAATATGTATTTCCCGTATAGATTATTCATTATTTTTTTGCGTCGTAAAAATAAATTCGCATTAAGATTATTCTTTGGTTTATTGTCGCTGAAGGGTATACGCTCGTTAGTATAGCGGCAAAAAAAGAAGATAGAAGGAATAGCAAGTGAAGATAAGAATAGCGAGTTTTTTGAATATAATTGTGGGTTTTTCATTTGTGTGGCGAATTATCACAGAAAGTGTTAGCTTACCTGCCGTTTTGAGCTTTATACCGGACGCTTTACTGATTTTGGCCATAGTTATTTGTTATACCAAACATGCAAAAGCGAACATTCAAGATAAGAAGTTCCTTATGTTTGTGATTTCCTTGGTTCTTATTAGCATCGCTGGTTTTATAGCAAATTTTCAAGGCATAGAGTCTTTTTTTTACTATATATGGGGCGCCAGAAATCAAGGGAGATTTTTATTCTTCTACTTACTTGCAATATGGCTTTTGCAGGATATGCGTTATTTCAAATTCAAGCGTTTGGTTTATACAATGCTGATAGTCGAAATAATTATAGTAAGCATTCAATTCTTTATTATGGGGTACCGAAACGATTATGTAAGCGGAATATTTGGAACTGAACAAGGCGGAAATGGGGTAGTAAACATTTTCATCTGCATTATTACCATATGGGTGCTTGTGGATTTTCTGCATAAGGAAATATCTGCCAAAAGAGCCATTGCATTAATCGGTGCGTGTTTGTATATTGCAGCAATCTCAGAGATCAAATACTACTTTATAGAAATGATTCTGTTTGTTTCCATAACAGTATTGGTAACTGATAATGGAAGTCGAAAAATCAAAATTGTTGCAGGCGTAGCGATTGGATTATTGTTCGGTTTGCATATTTTGGGGTTGTATTATCCCTATTTTGCCCGTTTTTTCACCTTGGAAAATTTGATTGCCTATATGCAAAAGGGTGCGTTTAACCAGAACACTGCAACAGAGTTTCTGACCGGATACTCCAGAACCGCGGTCCTGCCGGGAGTGTATGATACGTTCTTAAACGGGAACATACTTAAGACCTTGTTTGGCGTGGGTCTGGGATATGCTGATTCGTCTCCAATAGCATTGTTTAATAGCAGTTTTTCTGAAAAATACGGCATACTCTTATATGCAAATTATCATTTCTCGATGGTATTTTTGGAAATGGGATTCGTAGGCCTGATTGTATTTGTAAGTTCTTTTGTAGGAACAATTGCGCAAGGAATTAGTACCTACCAAGCGAGCAATCGAAATAATAAATATGCCCTATATATTTTCATGATGGGGATATTGGGATTGATGGTGTTTTTCTACGATTCGTCATTGCGAACATCTGCAAGTGGATATTTTTATTATTATTCTCTAGCGGTGTCATTTATTTATATGAAGAAAAACAGTCATAGTGTGCAAGTATAGTTAATCTGATAGAAAAGGAGAATTACCAAAGTGCGAAGCCTGAAGAAAATAGCAAAAAGAATCATTATGAGGGAAAAAAGTGACTCACAATCTTTTGTGAAATGGCTTAGAAGGAGGGGCGTTAAGGTTGGAGAGGAAACGACTGTTTTTCGCCCCGACAGAAGCTTTATTGATACCACACGTCCGTGGATGGTGGAGATTGGAAATAATGTTCAGATTACAGAAGGTGTCACAATTCTGACGCATGGATACGATTGGGCGGTTTTAAAGTGCGTTTATGGAGACGTTCTAGGTTCGTCTGGAGGGGTGAAAATAGGAGACAACGTTTTCATTGGAATGAAAGCAACGATTCTCAAGGGCGTTACAATCGGAAATAATGTAATTATTGGGGCAAACAGTCTTGTAAATAAAGATATTCCAGATAATTGTATTGCGGCGGGGAATCCATGCAGGGTGATCATGTCATTAGAAGAATACTATGAAAAGCGAAAAGCAGTGCAATATGAAGAAGCGTCTCAGTTGGTAAGAAAGTACCGGGAAAGATATGGCAAGGATCCGGGAAAAGAAGCACTTCATGAGTTCTTTTTCCTATTTGAAGACAATGAAAAGGAGTTGTTCGATTCATATAGGTCAATGATGGAGTTGTGTAGCAATTCAGAATTATCTTATGCCAGACTAAAAGAGCATAAAAAGCTATTTGCGAGTTTTGACGAATTTCTGAATAGTGTGAAATGATATGTAGATTTCTGAATAATAATAGCGGCATAGAATTTCGGACAGAAGGAATTGAGAAAGTACAAGGTGTATAATGAAAAAAGTAAGCATTGTTATTCCGATATACAACGTAGAAAAATACATTAGAGAATGTTTGGATAGTGTTATCAATCAGACATACAAGGATCTTGAAATCATACTGGTGGATGACGGTTCGCCCGATCAGTGTCCCGAGATATGCGATGAATATGCTACAAATGATAGTCGAATCAGAGTAATTCACAAAAAAAACGGCGGATTATCTGATGCTAGAAATGCGGGCATCAAATCTGCAACCGGTGACTATCTGATGTTTGTGGACAGCGATGATTTTATTCAGGATGATATGGTTGAAGCGTTGCTTTCGGCCTGTGTGGAGTATAATGCGCAGGTTGCAGCTTGCGGAAGATACATTTATAGCGACCAAATGATTCAAAAAAAACATTGCGGGAAATGCATCTTGAAGTTTAGCTCGGAAAAGGCTTTGGTTGAATTATTCAAAGGCGATGTACTTGAGGAAGCAACTTGGGATAAGTTGTACGAAAGAAGTCTGTTTGATGGAATCTTCTTTCCTGTGGGCGAGGTCAACGAGGACTTGGTGACAATCCCTTATGTGATTGAACGTTGTAATCGGGTGGTTCATATTGGGGAACCCAAATACTATTATCGGTACAATCCTACAGGAATCAGCAAATCACAGTACACTGAAAAGAAATCCATGGTGATTTCCAATTTACGGAAGATACGGAATGACTTCGCGCATCGGTCAGAAGAATTGCTGGAGGCGATTGGTGTGTTGGAAGGACGGTACTCTTATATGCTACTCATGACCATTGGATCAGATCCAATCATTAGGGAGAATTATTATAATGACTACAATAAATATGAACAGATGTTCATAAGGAATTATAAGGAATTAATGAAAAGTGGAACTCTTACGCCTAAAGACATAGTTCAAGTTACACTTTTGCGGATGGGAGTATATTTTTCGGTACGGAAAGCGTATCGTACGTTAAAAGGTGTTTTCGGTGGGCACAAAGTGAAAGAAGAATAGGAGTAATATTTTTGAATAGGCATATGGTATTGAGTATTATTGTTCCAGTATATAATGTAGAAAAGTATATTGAAAAATGTTTGCAAAGCATTTTTTCTCAGTTGACGCAAGAAGTTGAGGTCATCATTGTAGATGATTGTACCTCAGATGCGTCTATCGAAATTGCAGAAAGGCTTTCAAACGGACTGGGAAATGTCCGGATTGTTCGCAGAGAGAAAAATGGTGGATTGTCTGCAGCCCGAAATTCAGGTTTGGAAAATGCAAGTGGCAAATACGTTTGGTTTGTAGATAGTGATGATTATATCTGCGATGGAGCGATTGCATTTTTGATAAAAAAAGCCGAAGAAAATATGGATTTGTACTGCTTTAATCATACCCGAGTGAAAGAAGATGGAAAATTTGTCTTAGAGAGCTGCTTGCAGAATGCAAGAATTGAGCTTTTTTCCAATGATAAATTGTATACGTTTGTATACAGATATCTCACAAATCGATATGGTTTTGAAGTGTGGAATAAACTATATCGGAGAGAATTGATTCAAGCAGAAAAACTGGAATTTCAACCGAACAAAAAGGTTTTTGCAGAGGATATCTGCTTTAATTTGATGTTTTTTTCTAAGTGTAACACAGTATCCACTCTTGAGGAAAAACTGTATGTGTATTTGCTCCGGGATTCTTCAATAATGGGAACCAAAAATGAACCTAAGATCAAAGAAATGGAAAACTTGGCAATGTGTGTGAAGATATATACGGAGGGGAGATATGATGAAATTATCTCGATTATATATTTTCAACTTTTGATGCTTGAACTCAATGCGCTTTCTTGGAATCAAATTGATGAGTATATGCGAAATGTAGTGTCGGTTGAGCTGATGCGTGAAATGTGCCGTGGTTTTCTGAAAAAGAGGAAGTATGCTTATCGTGCAGACATTAGAAAAGCCTTTGTATCTGCTCTATTGATTTCAAGATATTGCCTTGCAAATGAAGCGGGTAAGAATACCGTTCTGCTTAAAAAGTGCATTGATCTCATTATGGGAAGAGAAACACAAAAATAGTAGAATGGAGAGAACTATATGCACTTCAGAAATAAATTAAAAAGGGATATTGAAATAATTGGAATCATTGGTGCATTATTTTCATTGAAAGATAAAATAATCATGTTTAATACACCAGTTCATGGGAATTTAGGTGATCATGCAATTGCAGTTGGAGAGCGAAAATTTATAAAGGATTATTTTAGTACATATAAGTTTATTGAAATTCCAGAGGATCAATGTTTACCTAATAGATTGAAATTATTGCGGAAATATATCAGAAGTCGGGATTTGATTATGCTTCAGGGCGGTGGATTCATGGGCAGCTTATGGCCGAGACATGAGGTTGTTATGAAACAGGTACTGGAGCTCTTTGAAGAGAATACAAAAGTTATTATGCCGCAGACCTGTTTCTTTGAGGATGGCGTTATTCCACAGGAGTACGCTCAATATTATAGAAAACAAAAACATTTGCTTATTTGTGCAAGAGAAGAGACTTCCTATAACCTGTTTTGCCAGTTTATAGGAGATAATTCAAGCTGTATTTGTGTTCCAGATATAGTGCTTATCAATAAGATTCGATCAAATGAAAATAGAAGTGGTATTGGAATATGCCTTAGAGAGGACAAAGAAAAACAGCGCCCCAATTTTGTTGATGACCAGATTGGTTTGTTTGCAAAGGAGAGAGAAATAACTCTAGAGAGATTGACAACAGTATTGTCAAAATCAGTATCTCCCAAGCAAAGGAATCGGGAATTGAAGAAAATATTGGATGCTATTTCCAGTAAAAAGTTATTAATAACAGACAGATTGCATGGCATGATATTTGCAGCGATTACTGGAACACCATGCATTGCATTAGATAACTTAAGCCATAAGGTTTCAGGTGTGTACGCGTGGATAAAAACATCATTGCCTTATATTACTTGCATTGATAGCAAAGTATTTTCAATGCAATTGTTAAATGAGTATTATGCCAAAGAAAGTAACATATACGATGATAAAACTATTAATCGAAAGTTTGACGAATTGGCAAAAAGAATTGATAGAATGCTGGAGAGGTGAATGTGATGGACAGAAATGCCAGATTTTTTGAATGTTTGCTGCCGACTACACAATGTAATCTTAAATGTGAATACTGCTATATCATTCAAGAAAACCGGCGAGGAATGAGGCAGATAGGACTTGATTATAGTGTGGAACATATATTAAAAGCACTTTCTGTTGAGAGAGTTGGCGGTGTATGCTATTTTAGCTTGTGTGGAACTGGTGAAACCTTTCTGCAGAAAGAACTTGTTCCGTTGATACATGGACTTCTCGAAGAAGGACATTATGTAAATATAACGACAAATGGCACAGTTACCAATCGCATTGAGGAACTGCTTGATTTTAATTGTGCATTATTGAAGCATCTGCACATATCGTTTTCTCTCCATTATTTGGAACTAAAGCGAATTGGAAAATTGGATGCTTTTTTTGAGAACGTTAGAAAAGTTCGGGTGTCAGGAGCATCAGTTTTAGTACAAATAAATCTTTACGATGGATATATGCCATATTTTGAGGAGATTAGAAATCGTTGTTTAAAGGAAATTGGTGCACTTCCACAAGTTGCTGCGACAAGACGAGAAATGGATGGCGATGTTTTTGACAATATTCAATTGCATACTGACTTGACGGAGCAAGAGTATTTTGAGGTGGGAGAACAATTCGATTCACCTCTTTTTCGCTTTACAATGCATAATTTCAATGTAACACGAAAAGAATTTTGCTATGCTGGAGATTGGTCCTTTAATTTGGATCTAAAGACAGGTAACCTGAAGGCATGTTACCACAGCGGAATTTCTCAGAATATTTTTAATGATTTATCAAAACCGATTAGATATCAAGCGGTTGGAAACAACTGTAAAAGCCGATATTGTATTAATTCTAGTCACTTCATCTCAATGGGAGTAATCCCGGAATATAAATGTATGACCTATGCACAACTGCGGAATAGACAAGAAGTGCATTGGTATACTGAAGAAATGAGAAACTTTTTGAATCAAAAATTGTACGAAAATCACGACCAGTATAGTTTGGCAAAAAAATGTTACATCAATTTAAAAATGAAAATACGTGATATTGCGCGGACACTACGAGGTATGGTAAGATGAGTGATTCGAGAAAAAAAAAGTCATTAATCAACATAATGAGCAGCGTAGGATATCAGGTTTTTACAATCATTATGAACTTTGTGTCGAGAACAGTTTTTATTAATGTACTTGGCACAGGAGTTCTCGGTCTGAGTAGTTTGTTTACAAATATTCTATCCATTTTATCGCTCGCTGAACTTGGAGTCGGCAGTGCGATGATGTATAGCCTATATCGTCCGTTAGCAGAAAAAGATGAAAAAAAGCTTGCCGCACTGGTGCAGTACTTTCGCAAGGTGTATTTTTCGATTGCGGGAGTTATTCTTGTAATTGGTTTGGGGTTAATCCCCTTCCTATCAGATATTATTCATCTTGAAAAACCGATTGACCACATAACGATATACTATCTTTTATATTTGATAGACACAGTGGTTTCTTATCTATGCATGTACAAGACCGCGATTCTGAATGCGGATCAAAAGGCATATAAGTTGAATATTTATAGAGGTGTGTTTGATACAGTACGAATTATCTTGCAAATCATCTTAATGCTTTTATTTCAGAACTTTGCGTTATATATTCTTATTCAAATTACGGTATCTGTATTTAATAATATTTATAGTGCGCATGCTGCAAACAAGCAGTATCCGTATATTACGAAAAATGTATCAGAAATATCTGATACAGAAAAAAAGAGCCTATGGGCAAATGTCATGTCGATTTTTTCTTATAAACTAGGAGGTGTAATTCTTAATAATACGGATCAGTTGTTAATATCTATGTTAGTTAGTACTGAGGTCGTTGGTTTATACTCGAATTATTATTTGCCTGTAAAATCTGTCTCAGCAATAACAAGTTCTATTTTTTTAGGTATTTTAGCAAGTGTTGGAAACCTTGCAGTTGAGGGGAATGTAAAAAAACAATATCAGATATTTAAAGTTTTGGATTTTGTTAGCTTTTGGATTTATGGGTTTTGTTCAATTTGTTTTTCTGTTTTGTTACAGGATTTTATTAGTCTGTGGCTTGGGAAAGAATATCTGCTTTCGCAAAACATGGTATATATTATGGCTCTGAATTTTTATTGTTTAGGTATACTCTATCCGACTGCGTGCTACCGTGAAACTGCGGGTCTATTCAAACATACAAAGAATATTCTATTTTATACAGCAACAATCAATATTATTTTGTCAGTGGTGTTGGGTAAGATATTTGGAATAGAAGGAATACTGTTTGCAACAATTTTGGCAAGAGTACTGACAAATATGTGGTTTGAACCCTACAAACTTTTTAAAGTGTTTTTCGATAAAAAAGTGTTGAGATACTATTTGAAAAAAATTATCGAATTAGTTATGCTTATATTTTGTGTTGCATTAATAAATTGGATTTCCCAAATAAATGGTGGATACCCGGTGTGGATACGGTTTATCTTCAAATGTGCATTGTGTTGTGTAATCCCTAATGCATTGATAATATGTGTTAGTTATCGTACAGATGAATTTAAGTATGTTATGGATTCTATTAACGGCTTTTTTCATATCAAGAGGAAGAAGGAATAAATTGCTGTTGTTGTGAACTGCTCAGGTTTCACGCAATTAACTGCAGTGTCATCCTCATAAAAAGCATTTGTATAAGAGCGCATATAATACTATCATCTATACAGTAAATAACACTACAAATCCCAAATAGCCAATACCGTATTTTTTCATGTCAACGTACACGGTAGATCAATCATCAGATCACGGGTCTTTTTTCTGCTTGAGATTGCATTGTTATATCCATATGGGCAATTCCTCCTTTGAATATTATTTCATCTACCAAGAAACAGCTTTTTGGTGATTTTGCTTTGCCTCAATAACTCTGCAAATACGCAGCATATTACTGTTACAAGAATTGTTTCAATCAGCAGCATCACCCAATTAAACTGAAATTCCCATGTTATAAATTTTAACACATATAAATTAATATATGTGTTTGTAATATATATCCCAAGTGACCGCGCACCAAAATAAGCTAGCCACTTGCAATCCGTCAATTTTCTGATCAGAGTCACCGTACCTATCGGTATTAATGCGCCAACATATCCAATCGCCCACCTATATACATCTATTCCTATCTGCCTCATGGGAGCATTTCCAAAGTCAATCATCACGCCTGTGCTATAAATAAACGCATCTCTATTAAAGAAACAGAGCAGTCCAGCAAAGCTTGCCACCCAAAAAAGTCCCCCTGTTATCATTGCACGCCGCTTTCTTCTCACAGTCGTCCACATGTTATAGAGTATGCCTTCATTTACAGATATTTGTTTGTTCCAATAAAAACCAACCACATAATAAGGATATAAGAACTTAAAGTACACGAGGTTAAAGCGATCCGGAATAACAAAAAAAGTCAAAATGGTAAGCAAATGGATCCACCATTTCCCTTTGCTTATCGAATACAACAAGCAAAAGACACAGCTACACATTATCAGTGCCCAGAGGAACCACAACGTCCCCAAAAAGGTCCAAACATACTCTTTGAGCAAATTCAATGTCCCCCCGCTTAAACTGCCGCTGATCCCTTTCAAAACATACAAGATTACACTCCAGGTCACAATGGGTATGCTTTGTGACCTTATCTGATGAACCATATGCTTCCTTGTCCCATGCTTTTCTATACTTTTATAGCCCAAAAAACCGCTAACAAGCATAAATAGAGGCATATGAAAACTGTAAATAATTTTGAACAGCATACTATCATAAAATGCCTCACCAGATAAGAAGTCATTTCCAGATCCAAACTGAATACAGTGCCCCAATACCACCAATACAATGGCAATACCCTTGATTACGTCTATAGCATTGTTCCTCTCACTTTTATTCATACATCCCCCTATGTTTCCATCAATCAGATATTGTTCTTATGTATTTCACTGGATTTCCTGCCCAAATCTCTCCCGCCGGAACATCCTTTGCGACAACGGATCCAGCACCAATCACAGCGTTCTTTCCGATTGTTACCCCTTTCAGAATGATCGAATGGGCACCGACAAAGCAGCCATCCTCCAATACAATTTTCTCCGAACCCGATCGACTATTATCCATCGTATCCCCATAACGGCTGTCTATTGGATGAAAGTCTGTATCATATATTTTACAACCACTTCCAATCAAAACATTATCGCCAATCCAAATGCTTTTTGAACAGGTTATTGCACAATAAGAAATCCCCACATTATTTCCAATAATCAATACCCCCCCCCCGAATTTGAAGGAAGGTTAGCATATTTCCCCCAATCGGATTTGCCCAATATGCAGAATTAATCGTCAGGTTATTTCCAAAGCGAACCACTCCGCGATTATCAATATACATTTTTCTGTGTACACAACAATTTTGGCCAAATGAAATTCCATTCGCTTTCAAAATTATACTTCTATTCAAATGCACCCATATTTGTTTACGAATTCGGTTGAGTCTCGTCTTAATTGGTATTCATATCGGTTTCATTCGTCTTATCATCCCCATAAACAAACAAGCCAACCGACCCTTTTGAGTTGATGATCTTTGCTGGTACTCCAGCAACCGTAACATGAGCGGGGACATCCTTATTTACCACTGCATTTGCACCGATTGCTACATCGTCACCAATCTTGATTTTTCCAAACACCTTGCATCCCGGACCCAAATATACATTGTTGCCGAATACAGGAGCATTCGTATTATCAAGGTTCCCTTTTTCATCCAGACCCGCGCTAGTCCCTACATTAACCCCTGCATGTACTCTTGCATTTGATCCAAACCTAGCATATCGGTTAATCACAACTGTGCCAACATGGCAAAGCGCCAAGCCAGGCCCAAACACATTAATCGGAACAGTAAATCCCAATTTTATTCCTAATCTCTCATATCTAATTTGAGTAATTTTCCGAATAATCGGATTCAAATTGCAGTTCGAGTAATACTCCAACTTTCTCAATAAGTATTGATATTTCCATATTTGTGGAACGAAAAAAGCATGTATTTCTTGTTTAAACCCTAATTGTTTTAAACCTATTGCCTTCCGATCACAGTTTACATAGTACTTGAAGTCATCTTTTGATCCAATCATTTATGTATCTCCCCACGTATTCGTTTCTTCCAACCATATATGCAAATCTTTACTGTCAAATTTCCGTGTTCCATTCATCATCATATACCTAGGAACTTTACCAAAAAACGAAGCTAAACCGCTAAAAGACGAAGGGGGACCAACCAGATAATCGCACCGCTCCATCAAATGAAAATCTTCATATGCTGTTCCATGTGATACATATATATCATAAGCGGAATCTATAAATTCACTAGTTTCTACAGGCTCATTAGAAAACATAACAAAAATGCATCGCTCTTTCATAGACAGAGCTATATCTAACATATATTGCTTGTATATATCGTTAGTATAGTAGAATTCTCCATTTCGCCATTCTTTATAGTCGCCCTTGCGCAAATGGATGCCTATAAGCAAACAATCTTCTTTTCCCTTTTTAATCCCGCATAACAATCCCTGTATTTTTTGTTTCATCTCCGAAGTCGGTGCGAAATAAGTTCGTATCATATCTCCAGTTGCCCTTAGCGCTTCCAAATCATAAAAAGGCCATCCATATAAAAACACTCGATGTTTAATAAGCATATCTTGACTCAAAGCCTTTTTTATACTTTCTTGATGATTTGTACCAACCATAATTACTTTTTTGCTTTCAACATTTAGTTTAAGCATCAGTTTGCGCCAGATACGTGCAAATAGCAATCGTCTTTTCGGTTCTTCAGTTCTGACTTTCAAAATCTTATCAAGTTCTGGCTCCGAATAGCAAAAGCTATCATATCTTTTCATTGCATAGTATTCAACAATGTACCCCCTGTAGCAGGCGCTCGCCAATACATTTGCTTGAAACAGAATTTTATTACACATCTGACCATTTCCATCACTCAAAACCGTCAGCATTTATTTCCTCCTAATTTTTCTCGTATCTACGAATTTTTTCAAAATATCCAAAAGATAATACAAACTATCCACTTTAAATACTATCGAAAGTAAAATATAGATAGCAACACCTACACAAATCTGAATTACTATTGTAAGTATAGGCGCAAGTGCAAGTCGAGCAATTTGCACAACGCCTATGGCCATCACTACTGAATTTACCAACGAAGGCAATAAATCAATTATTTGATCTTTAATCGAATATCCAATAAGCTTTTTATTGGGTCCCATGTTAATCAGCATTGACACAATTGCAACAACCGCAGCTGAAACTGCAATCGCCTTAACTCCAAATCCCATCGAAAGTATAATAAATATTACACCTATAATCTTCTTCACAATTTCAAGTTTAAGACAAATATCACTTCTCCCCATCGCTTTGATTATTTGCCAATTGGCCGTTTGGACAGGTACGGTTCCAAATGTAACGCACGCAATCTGCAAATATACCGCAGCTTCCATCCAGTTCTCGCCAAGTAAAATATATACTAATGTATCAGCAACAGCAAACAACCCCGCCATGATTGGAAAAATAACAAAAGATGTCGTTTTCATAGCTCTACGTCCGACTGCCCGCATCTTACTTGGATTATCACTAGAATTAGCCAAAGCTGGAAAAACGACCTTATTTATCGATGTGTCAACATTAGTAATAACTAACGTTGCAAAATTATTTCCTTTATTATAATATGCAAGGTCAGCAGTGGTGTACATTCTTCCAATTATTAGGCTTCTTAATTGAGTGTATAACTCTTGTATTAGACTTGCAGACATCAATTTCCAGCCGTAACTCCCAAGCGCCTTCGCCGATTCTATAGAAAACAACAACTTTGGATGCCAGGGAACAATAAACAGTAGCACAATGATTCCCACTATTGTATTGAGCAAATATTGAGCAACAAGCGCCCATACGCCCAATCCTGCATATGCCATTATGATACCTACAGTACCAGAAAGTAATGTTCCAGAAAATGTAGAAAAAAAGAATTTCTTAAACATCATCCGTTTTGAAATATACGCATTTTGTATTGTACTAATTGAAGAAAGTGGAATCTTTAATGCAATTACCCTAAGTACCGTTTTTACGTGTTCATTCTTATAAAACATCGCAATATATGGTGCAGAAAAAAATAATATGAGGTATATTGCCAACGCAAGAACGATACTACAATAAAACATTGTAGAAAAATCCAAGTCATCTGCGTCTTTCTTCTGTATCAATGCTTCTCCCAATCCATTTGTCACAAATACATTTGCAATATTAATAAAAACCGTAACCAAAGTAACGACACCATAAGCATCCGGCACCAACATACGTGCCAAAACAATAGAAACGACAAAAGAAACAATCTGTGACAGAAATCGTTCACCAAATGCCCATATCATGCCTGATGCCACTTTAGTTTTCAGTTCTTTATCATTCATTCAATTACTCCTTATCTATGAACAACTCGATTTCTCATATTCGTAAGAATGTTCATTAAATCAAAAACTATCACTGTCAACATGTACATTTTACGTTTCAAAAAAAACATCTGTACTTTTTGCTTACCACTAAAGACCTTAATATCTATGTTTTCTATACTTCTTCGCACATCTGATGCCGAGAAGATCTGCGCTAACTCATCCGCACGCCGCTGAACAGACAAACCTCTCTTTTTGTTCAGGAAGAACAACTGCATCTCTGTCAAAATAAAGCGTATCTTTAATATATCAAGTGCTCGTAGATAAGTCTTGTCTTCCTGATGGTAACAAAGAATAAATTTAGCAATGTGATTTTCCGCATTATTCAGTATGTCAACAATGTTCTCATTATATTTATTGCAAATTGATTCTTCATTTCGAACATATTTATATCCACTGTAATCAAAAAATGCTATCTTGTTGGTTGCATCTAAACAATAGAGCATAAATAACCGATCCTGCGACCGTTTAACTCCTAATGTAAAACGTAATTCTTTCTTATCAAGAAACTCTCTGCGAAACACCTTGCACCAAGGGCTTCCATATACGAAACCGTTAACGGTATCAGTGTGGCTAATGATTCTCACCTGCATATCATTAATATAATTCTTGTCTTTTTCTTCTATGAAAAAAGCATCAGTCTTTCCACTACCAGTCGGCTTAAAAAACAAAATATCGACATTCGCTTTTATCGCAGCTCCATGTATCTTCTCGCAGGCATCCGGTAATAATATATCATCTGCATCAACAAAAATAACATAGTCAGCAGTAGCACATTCAATTCCTACGTTTCTTGCATTAGAAACTCCAGCATTCTTAGTATGAATTACTTTCATGGAGCTACTCTTTTGAGCATACTCATCGCAAATGATTTCACTACCATTCGTTGATCCATCATCAACAATAATTGCTTCAATATCTCTCATTGTTTGATTTATAATACTGTCCAAACATCCTCTAAGCAACGTCTCTGGAATGTTATATACAGGTACTACAATTGAAATATTAGGCATCATTACCTTCCTTCCTAAACTTCATTATCGAGAAGCATATTTTTCTTATATCGAAGCCACATCGGAATCACTATCAACATTGGATAAAATGCGCTTGATTGTGACAAAGTCACATTGAAATACATAAATATATAGGCTATAACTGCCCATTTAGGCAACCCACTTTTCTTAAAGGGAGCAAACACCCAAAGCAATGTAATCGCTAATGGAATGACGCCAAGAGAAGCCCCAAATGATAACAGTGCACCTGCAACATAGTCGGTACTTACTGATGTAAGAAGAGTACTTAATGCAGTAGTTCCCATGCCAAATGGGTGTTGGAACATTGCCTGTAGACAAACAAAAATAGTCCCTATTCTTGCGGCTCCTGAGCTGGATGCACTTAATGAAAAATCCATATTGTCGGAAAATAGTTTTTTCAACACAACTTTTGATAATATACTATCCTCAATTCGAATATTATAATCAGCAATTAGCAGTGCAATACCTATTAACAAAAGAATTATCATCCTATATCGCTGTTTCTCCGTCTCTTTCTGATTGGTAAGCACTGAACAGATTATAATTACAAGTATACCTAACAATCCCGATGTTGATTGACACGATATCAAAGTTATAATAGTAAGAATAACATATTTCCTAACTTTTTTATCAGATAATTCAAGATGCTTTCGAAGAAAAAGTAAGATAAATAGAACTGTATTCAGCACAATTTGGTATACTCCAGGTTCTGTATAGAAACCTATATTTCTATTGGGTAATCCCATTCGATCAATCCAAGAAAACAAAAATACACCATACCCCGTATAATATCTTGTTGCATAATCAACGGCTGATGTCCAAGTGGATACCCCCCAACCTGTTTTGAAACTCAAAAAGAAATTACGAAATAAACTAGGGGCAACTATACCAATCATATAGCCCATCAAGCTGGCAACAGCTAAAAACATACATACTTTAACCAGCCTAGTTAAAAACATGCGTTGATCTTCCTTGATGGCAAAAATTATTGCCAATATTGGTATCGCATAATCAGCAAATGTTTCCAATCCTATTCCGCCTTGCGTTAATCTGATAAAAATAACTGCCAGAAACAAAGCAATAAGAAATACTATGTTTATATCAGTCACTCTTATTGCCTCTCGCGAGAATTTGAATATAAATAAAATAAACAACAAAAATAGTATTGTGAGTCTTTCTCGATACAGAATATGCCAATATAAATTTGATTGATTAAAGATAAGTGCTATGTAAATAAATACATATTGCCACAATGCACTTTTTCTAATACTTAGCACCATATTATTTGCCTCGCTTACATAATACTTTCTTCCTTACAGCATTAATCACAATGCTGAAATACGGTTGTAAGAACAATACTGGAGCTGCCCATCCATAATATTTTCTTGCATATCGCCAACTAGATTTTGGTGGGAAACCATTCGGCTTGTGCAAAAGCGTTATTCGTTTTTGTATTGATAACTCTTTATCACGCCATGTGTTTTTGTTAAAATTTCGATCACATCGACCGATGTATTTTCCTGCAACGCGCATTTCAAACCCCGCTGCAACAACCCTATTAGAATAATCAAAATCAGCAAAAGAATGTTCATACTTTCGATCAATTTGACCCACTGTGTAATATATCTCTTTAGGTATAAGAATACAATTCCAGTTAGCTAAATTACACATATCACTTTTTGTGTCTGGCGGAACAGGTGTTATCGTCTTTCCTATCGCTTTACCATTCCACCAATGCCCACCATACGAAAAAGAACCATCATCTTTGCTCTGCGTCGCCCCTACGATGACAGTTGGTTTTTCACAAGAATTCATTTTTTCAAACATAATCGGTATAACATTTTCATAAAACTCTACATCATCATTTACCATCAAGAAAAAATCTGTGGTTCTCTTCTCTGCAACATCTAACGCAGCTGCCATGCCCTTTGCCCAAAAAAGGTTCCCATCTCCAACGATGATTTCGATGTTGTTACCCAATGCACGTAACATATCAATCGTTCCATCGTTTGACGCATCATCACAAACAAAGAACTTTGTTTCTAACTTTTCATGATACGAATTCAAAGATTGCTGCAACGATAATATACAGTTCCTTGTTTTTTCAATTCTATTGTAGCATGTAAAAACTATTGATAATTTCATGCGTCTACCTCTTTTCATTCAGTAGCTTGATTAATAAGGATAATGACTTTCCCTCATTTTTGTAAAAAAATTTTAGTTTCTGAATGTCCTTATCGTTGTCATGTTTAGTCGACGCCCCTGCTTCATGCACTACTGATATAGACGGATCAAAGCATATAGTATGCCCATGTTTTGTCGAATATGCAGCAACCAAATACTCTTCGCAATACATAAAAGTCCCTGGAACAAATGCAAAATCTTCACGTTTAATCCAATTCTTGTTATAAATAACGCATGCTCCATGTGGCACAATATGATTTTCTATTTGAGTACTTGGAATCTTTTTTTGTTCATCTCTATTATTGTGGGTCTTCTGCAACAGTATGGCGAAATACTTTGATAAACCTGGAATGCAAAGTAGCATATATAACAAGCTTACTTTCATTCTCCACTTCTTTACACTTCTTGTTTTAGGGTATTTATCATCCAATGGATTCTGATAAAAACCTTTCATGGCATATATATTGGGAGCTATAATTGAAACGGTATTGTTTATTTCTAAGCTTTTCTTTACTTTATAAACAAATTCTGTATCTTCTATGTATACATCACTGTTCATCACAACAATTACATCATTACAAAATTTTTGTTTGGCATAGCAATAGCCAACATTGTTGCCGCTTGCAAACCCGAGATTATTTTCTAAGATAATGACATCAATATTTTTATATTTTCCATAAGTCATTTGAAGTATATCTCCTGATTTATTTGGAGATGCATTATCCACAATAACAACATGACAGTACTCAAATTCTTTTAATTCTTTCAAATACCCTACACACTTATTTGTCACATCAATGTTCTGATAGTGTAATATTACAAATGTAATCACATTAAACTCCTTCGAAATAAATATATCTATATTAATACTACCTCAAATAACCCCAAGCCACTTCTGATCTTTATCACTTAGATTCAGCTTCGTCCCATCTTCTAAGCAATACCCTTCAGCACTAGTTGAACTTCTATATTCTCCAATCAACTGTAGCCACTCAATACCAATTGTAGGATCATTCCAAGCAAGACAGCCCTCATCATTGGCATGGTAAAAATCATCGCACTTATAGCAGAACTCCGCTGTGCCCGTCAGCACCAAGAATCCATGTGCAAATCCTCTCGGAATCAAGAACTGATTCTTGTTTTCCTCTGTCAGTTCTACACCGTACCACTTGCCGTGTCCACCGCAACATCAAACACACTGCTCTTAATTGCTCTAACAAGCTTGGTCTGAGGGAGATTCTTCTGAAAATGCAGCCTTCTCAGCACGCCCTTAGTGCTCATAGAGTGGTTGTCCTGAACAAAGTCTACATTAATGCCAATTTCTCCCATATTTCGCTGGCTATATGTCTCCATGAAATATCCACGGCTGTCACCGTGTACTGCAGGAGTGATGACACAAAGTCCCTCAATTCCACCTACACTCTTTTCTATTGTAATCTGCCCCATTAGTACTCAATCTCCTTCAGGTATCTTACCAACGCATCCTGCCAAGTGGGCAGAGGTTCAAAACCATTATCAATCAGCTTACGCTTATCCAGTCTGCTATTAAACGGACGAGGAGCCTTACTCAAGCCTCGTGCCACTGCCGCCTGCAAGAATAATGCCTTTCATTGTGCTCTCCCTATCGACTATAAGCTTTCAATAAATCCAATTACCAATTTGTTCATGTATGAATTGTTGGAAACAAATGGCTCTGGTTTGAATTCGTTAATATGCTGTAAAACATTTTTTAATTCGTCTTCCGAAGTTGCTTGAAGGACATACCCGCGTTTAGAAAATACATCTGCAAGTTCCAGTTGATGATCATCTAAATGTTCTTTATATTTTTCTCTTCTCGGAAAGACAATTACTTTTTTCCCGAGTTTAAGTGGCGGAACTACACTTCCCGTTCCAGCATGTGTTATTACTAAATCTGTAGCTTTCAAATAATCCTGAAAATCTTCTCTAGAAACCAAATCAAAGCATTTGAAATTTCTGGCGCAATATTTTGATGATCCGACTTGAGCAATCACTTCATCGCAAATTACTCCTTTATCGCATAAATCGTCTACTGCACTCAGCAAACGATCAAATGGGTACTCGGATGCACCTACGCAAACTAAAATCAATATATCCACCCCCCATAAACTGCCTTGGGACAATATTGTAACAGTTCTTCCCACTGAACGATAAATAGGTCAGCATACTTATATAACAATTTAGCAGTTTCATTTAAATCTGTCATACGTGCAAAACTTTCTATGTAAACGAGTTTTTTCCTAAACAAATGCGCATATATACATGTTGGAATTACCACACCCGCCCCTGTCGTAATCACTATATCCGGGCGTTCTTTGATAAATATAGCAAGTTGTTGTATAGCCGTATAGATAAAGCGAAATACAAACTGTACCCTATTCTTTCGATAAAAATCACCGACTAAATACTTGTATTCAGAAAATTTTTCTGTGCTGCTGTTTTTAGGTAAAACATAATAATGTGTATACTTCTCAGCAACCTCTTTTAATTGTTTAATTTGCTCAAGATGTCCACCGGATGATGATATAAAGCACACTTTCTTTTTCCTTGGCATTTTATCACTCCTATTATAATTCATTATAAAAATTAATATACTTTTCCTTCATCGTTTCTGTATTATATATATTTAGCACATCCTGATAAGCTCTCTCCGGCAATTCAATCGGAAATTCTTTCATCGCAGACACAATCTTTTCTGCGTACTCTTCAGCAGTATTACAAACATAACCATTCACGCCATCTTGGATGACACTTCTGTTTCCCATAACATCGCTGACCAAAACTAGCTTCTTTATATACATATTTTCAATCAAGCTCATGGCAATAGCTTCACCGAGTGAACAAAGAATAAAGGCATCAGCCCCCTTTGCCATCGCAAGAGCTTCCTTTCTCGGTTTCCATCCTGTCACCTCCATATTCGGTGCAGTAAGTAAACCCTCCAATTCTCCATTGCCAATCCATACAAACCTTGCTTCTGGAACTAATTCTGCAATGCGATTAAACAACTGCGGCTGTTTTTGAACACAGGCACGACCTAAAGTGAAAACTGTAAACTTTTTATTTTTAATCGGCTCAATTCCATCCAAGGAAGCTGCGAGATCAGCTAAATTTACGCCTGTTTCTATGTAAGCTGTTCTTTTCGTCAGACCTCTCGCAACTTCATCCTCACTCTCACAGCATGTTAATGTAATGGCATTCGATATTTTTCCTAAAATAGTCTCCATAACGCCATACATTTTACACTTCGTCCCACCCCTCATAAGAATGTGAGCATATCCATGAGGAGTATATATTACAGTATTATTTTTTCCCTGATAAGCAAGTCTACCTAGCCCGCCTGCAACAGAAGAATGCAAATGAATCACATCGGGTTTCACCTTGTCCTCTATAAAACGCAGTTCATTAATGACTTTTAAATCATTATATATACTTGTGATTCCCTTTTTCCCGAAATGCTCTACTTCAATAAGATGAATTCTCTTGTCCAGAAAATCCTTGTAATTCTTTGGGGTTTGTGGGCGTACAGAATATGCAAGGTACACATCAAAGCATTCACACATATCGTTACAGAGCTGGCTGACATAAGTAAACACGCCTCCACCAAAGGCTTCGCAAATCATCAATATCTTTTTCATCTCATCGTACTCCCAAACTCAATCTCACATTTATCCAACACTACTGCGATAACCTGATCCATATCGTAATACTTGTACTCACCCAAACGGCCACCGAAAATTACATTCTCTTCTGCTTCTGTTAGAGTCTTGTACTCAGCGTAAAGTTTCTCATTTTTCTCGTCGTTTACAGGGTAATACGGTTCATCGCCAGGCTTCCACTCGGAGCTATACTCTTGGCTGATGACCGTTTTGGGCAAGTCATTTCCTTCTGCATCCTTACCAAATTCAAACCACTTGTGTTCGATGATGCGAGTCCAAGGAGTTTCTCTATCCGTGTAATTCACCGTAGCGTTACCCTGGAAGTTCGGAATATCAAGGAGCTCCGTTTCAAACCGCACAGAGCGATACTCCAACGTACCCAGTTTATAGCCGAAATAAGCATCGATAGGACCTGTGTATACGACCTTATCTGCCAAGGCATCTAACTGTGCTTTATGTTCCAGATAATCCGTGTTCAGCCGGACTTCTATCACATCCAGCAGATTCTCAATGAGTTTTGTGTAGCCACCCACCGGAATACCTTGATACAACGCATTAAAGTAGTTGTTGTCAAACGTAAGTCGCACTGGCAGACGTTTGATAATGAAAGAAGGCAGGTATTTGCAGTCCCGTCCCCATTGTTTCTCTGTGTATCCCTTGACCAGTTTTTCAAAAATATCACGACCAACCAAAGAAATAGCCTGCTCTTCCAAATTGTGAGGTACGCCTGTAATTTCCTTACGCTGCTCATTAATCTTCGCTTCTGCTCCCTGAGGGGTTACTACCCCCCACATTTTGTTGAATGTGTACATATTAAAAGGCATAGAGTACAACTCCCCCTTATAGTTTGCAACCGGACTGTTTGTAAAACGATTGAACTCTGCGAACTGAGTTATGTAATTCCAGACCTTTTTATTGTTTGTGTGGAAAATGTGAGCACCATACACATGGACATTGATACCTTCCACATTTTGGGTATAGATATTACCACCGATGTTAGGTCTTTTATCGATAACCAGCACAGTCTTGCCATGAGTTTTTGCTTCGTGGGCAAAAATCGATCCGTATAGACCTGCACCTACCACCAAATAATCGTATCTCATAAGTTTTATCTCCTATTTTTCAATCCTTACCGAACAAATCACGTGTATAAACTTTCTTACTCACATCATCCAAGCAAGCATCATATCTATTCGCAATAATCGCCTGACTAAACTCCTTGAATTTCTCCAGATCGTTTACGACCTTACTTCCGAAAAAAGTTTCCCCATTTTTCAAAGTCGGTTCGTAAATAATCACAACAGCGCCTTTAGCCTTGATTTTCTTCATAACACCTTGGATAGAACTCTGACGGAAATTATCGCTATTACTCTTCATAGTCAAGCGATACACACCAATCACGCAGGCGCATTCTTCCTCTGCCTTGAAATCCCCACGGTTATAGTAGTCGTAATAACCAGCTATCTTTAGCACACGGTCTGCAATAAAGTCTTTTCTCGTTCTATTACTTTCCACGATTGCTTCAATCATGTTCTGCGGCACATCTTGGTAATTTGCCAGTAGCTGCTTCGTGTCTTTCGGTAAGCAGTAACCGCCATAACCGAAAGACGGATTGTTGTAATGGTTACCGATACGTGGATCAAGGCACACGCCGTTGATGATCTGCTGGGTATTCAATCCCTTCATCTCGGCATAAGTATCCAGCTCGTTGAAGTAAGACACGCGCAATGCCAAATATGTATTGGCAAACAATTTTACCGCTTCTGCCTCTGTAAATCCCATAATGAGAGTGTCGATATCTTCTTTAATTGCGCCCTCTTGTAATAATCTTGCGAATGTATTCGCCGCCTTCACCAGACGGGCATTCTCCACATCCGTACCCACAATAATTCGGCTTGGATAGAGATTATCGTACAGAGCCTTGGATTCACGCAGGAATTCTGGGCTGAAAATGATATTGTCACAGTGGTATTTTTCACGCACGCTTGCAGTGAATCCAACAGGGATTGTGGACTTGATGATCATAATTGCATCCGGGTTGTACTGAATCACCAACTTGATGACCGTCTCAACCGCAGATGTATCAAAGTAATTCTTCTGGCTGTCATAATTTGTAGGTGTAGCGATTACTACAAAATCAGCATCAGAATAAGCCGCCTCTGCATCCAGTGTTGCAACCAGATTCAATTCCTTTTCTGTCAGATACTTTTCTATGTAATCATCCTGAATCGGAGATTTTTTATTGTTAATCAATTCGATTTTCTCTGGTACTATGTCCACAGCAACCACGTGGTTATGCTGTGCCAAAAGAACAGCAAGGCTCAAGCCCACGTAACCGGTACCGGCAACTGCAATCTTCAAATCATTCATTAGGATCTACCTCTCTTTGATTTAATTTTTAATCGTTTCAATCTTAGATGTGGATATTCACATTTGCCTATATATGTTCAAAACCGACAATGCCCAATAACTCTACGATTGTACGATTGTCGGTTCTGTTTCAGTTTTCAAAATTGTGTGGTTAACTGCTGTGTCTAGTAATGACTGACCGAGCGTGTGAATGTATAAAACATTTTCATTTCGCCTACACCTGTACAGACACCACAACTGCTATTTCTTAAAACATTTTCCTATCGTGTAGACCTGTCAAGATGTACATATATCTATTGCTTTTCACAAAGGTTCTTTGACCGCCGCACTCAATCATCACTTTACACACAAACCAGCTATCTCTCAGCGACTCCAACTGTGCATTTATTCCAACGAAACGCCTACATCATCTTAGGTCTACCTTTACGGTCGGAGAAACATTGTGGATTTCAATCGTGTTTTGTACATATTTTTCTATCCATCAGCGATTGACCGCTATTATGTAGGTGTACACTTCACGAAAATGTTTTAATAACTCCACTGACACCTACACCCATACAGGTCTATCCTTCGCAAAAACGTTTTCCCTTATGTACAAAACCCATCTCAATTCAAAACAAATCTTGAAGGGTAAACATTTGAAACGCAAAGATAATCTCCTGATAAGTCTTTTATGTGTTTATCTGTAAACTCCAACAGCCAACTCATATTAATGGCAGCTACGTTTTCGCCCATTATTTCGCACACAGGGATTTTTTCTTTATTTACTTTGCGCTTGAAATCTACGGCCATTTTGTTCCTTCATATATTGCAAGAGAGACCTTGTTAATTCAGTTGGAAAATATCTCTTGAATAAACGTTATCCTTCATATCTTCCATGCAAGCATCATAACTATCTGTGATAATCGCATTGTTTATTGCCTTGAACTTCTCCAAATCGTTGGCCCCGACAGATTTCAAGAACATTTTGTCATATAGCTTGTAGATTACAACCACTGCCAATTGCTTCTTGCACTTACTGTGTTGGTAATCTTCTTTTTAACCGTAGTAGCTAGACATCTTCAAAATTAAATCAGTAATGAAGTCCTGTCATATCTGCATAGTTATTCAACTTATTAAAATTTGTATAAGATGTACATACTATCTATCAGACAAAATGTGTTTTTGCACTCCCCATATTTGCTTCAAAACCGACAAGCCCATAAATCATACTTGTCGGCTTAAATATCAATCCCATAAATCCGGCTTTCATAACAAAACAAGTTTCCACTTTGTATGCTGAAAATTATTGAAAGCAACCACGCACTTACGCAGTTCCCCTTCTCCATATACTCCATATTTTCTACTGCCTACAGGAACAATTTTCTCCCCTTACCTCCAAATAATTGTTATTATTGATTCGGAAATACATTCCATAATGCATATACAATATCCTGTCATCTCTGGAAATTAACGTAATCCAGACAAATTTGTGCATCAAAAAAGTACAAATGATCTGAAGCAATTTGTGCTTTATAGTACACCTGTGGGGCAGTCAGAAAAGTGTAGAATATATTTTTAATTAATACACCACTAAGCAGAAAAACTCATGCATACGACATTATCTCCAATTAAATAATGTTATTTTCATTAAAAAGTCCTATGATTTTTGCTGTTAATATGCTATGTTTAAGTTAATATAATTGTTAGGGGGTAATTTTGATGTATCGAATAGCAATGCAACAATTAATCAATTGGAAAAATAAGAAGAATCGGAAACCTCTCATCATTAGAGGAGCTCGTCAGGTTGGAAAGACCTGGCTCATGAAAGAATTTGGTAAAGAGAATTATAGTAAAGTAGTTTATATTAATTTTGACAATAACGAGCGGATGAAAAATCTTTTTGATGGAAGTCTTGAAATTGAGAGAATTGTTACTGGAATTGAATTATATGCTGGACATAAAATAGATGTTGATAATACACTTTTAATTTTTGATGAAATCCAAGAGGTACCAAAAGCATTGACTTCCCTCAAGTACTTCAATGAAGATGCACCTCATTATCAAATTGTATGCGCTGGGAGTCTTCTTGATGTAGCTTTGCATAATGGAACGTCATTCCCAGTGGGAAAAGTAGAGTTTATGGATCTTTATCCACTGTCTTTCTTTGAATTTACAATGGCGTTGGGGAAAACACCACATGTAACTCTTCTTCAAAACAAAGACTTTGAAATGGCTTCTGCCTTTAAACAGGATTATATTGATTTGCTTAAATACTATTATTATGTTGGTGGAATGCCAGAAGTTGTCATGAGTTTTACTGAAAATAAAGATTTTAATGAAGTACGTGAAATCCAGCAAGGAATACTGTCAGCATATGAACAGGATTTTTCAAAACATGCACCTAATGAGACCGTTCCGCGGATCAGAATGCTTTGGAACAGTATTCCGGGACAATTGGCAAAGGAAAACAAGAAATTTATTTACGGACTTGTTAAAGAAGGGGCAAGAGCGAAGGAATATGAATTGGCACTGTTATGGCTTACGGATTGTGGTTTGGTTCATAAAATCCATCGGGTGAAGGCACCTAGTCTTCCCTTAAGTGCTTATGAGGATTTAAAAGCATTTAAATTGTTTCTTTTAGATATTGGTTTACTTTCCTGTATGACAGGATTGCGTCAGGAAACACTGTTGGATGGAAATAACCTTTTCAAAGAATTTAAGGGCGCGTTGACTGAACAATATGTCCTTCAGCAACTCGAAACAATCAAAAATCTCAATATATATTATTGGACAAATGATCGTGGTACAGCAGAAATAGATTTTGTCATTGATAATGGGCATGATGTAATTCCGATTGAAGTGAAGGCTGAACAAAATTTGCAGGCAAAAAGTTTGAAAAGCTATCGTGAAAAATTTCATCCTCAATTATCGCTGCGTGTTTCAATGGCCGATTACAAAGAAGAAGAATGGCTGATTAATTTGCCTCTGTATGCTGTGGAAACTATTTCGTAACCTGTCAATCTTAAAAACTTTATTCCTCTTCTGAGGATGACAAAAATAATGCACATAAGATTGAAAATTCAATATTATCCTGCCGATAATATGATATACTATACTCGTGTAACAGGAACATTTCCTGCCGACAGGACTTGGAATATTCCGGCAGCATTTACCATAAAACACAAATTGACCTGACGTACAGTTCGAACCACATTGAGGCAGCAGCCTTACTCATGAACAGACCCGATATATCTTTCAAACCAATACCATCGGTGTTGATAATAAAATTCTTAATGTAGATGATGTAATCGAAAAGCAAATCATTTCTGCTGTATCAATATGATACCTGTCTCATGGCATGGGATAAGTACAAAGCCTATCTGGATTATTTTAGAATTGAAGTTGGTTTGTCCAGAGGACAGTCTTAGCGTTTACAGTGTCCTTCGTACTTATAAATATCACCTTTCTATCTTATATCAGATGGAAAGGTGATATTTAGATATGAATGATTACTTACAGCGGAAACGGCATGCCCCGCACTCATAAGAGGGGAGGCTAAAATAAAAGAGGCATGTATGCAATATACTGCCCCTTTACGAGAATCACCTTCTTAGTACTTAATTCTAGAACAACCTGATATGTTTTGTACTTTTTAGTTATACGACCTCTCCCCATGTGATTGTTCATAACGTACTATAGTACTAAAACCTTCATTAATTCCACTAATACCCCTGCCGTCAGATTACAAAATATATCCTTGCCAATATCCCATAAATTACTTTGAACCAATTTTTTTAATGATTTACTGTCTTTTTTATCAATGGCTTCCAATGAATCATTCAAAACCTTCGTCTCTTTTCTTGTAAAATCCCTAAATTCTATTGCTTCAAATCCAGACCTCAGCATTTCCCAATCTATATTCCCGCTCGCCTTATTCGACATTGTATTATAATCTCCAGCCTGGAAATTAGAAGCATTAATCGCTCCATTAAAATGAAATTCACTCATTGTACCACTCCTTATAAACTACCGCATTTGATTATAGTCACCGAACTGTACTTTTTCAATTTGAGCATTTCCCATATTTACTACATAGTTTGCCTGACTGCTATTTATGCATTCCGCCAGCACCTTCATAATTCGTTTTAGAAAACCAGCATCTTTCCCGCTAAAATATATAAGACGGCCAGAATTTAATTCAATTGTCAGGTAATGTCCCAATTGACTATTAAAATACAGGATATAACCGCACATACCAATTCCTGCCGCCAAAATTAAGAATCCGATCAATCCGTTGAACCCCATCATTATAACCCCTACCAATATACAAACAACTGCCCATGTTGGAACTTTCATTTTCTCCATAGGCGCAACGCTAATTCGCGAAATATTGTCCAATTGAATAACACTATCGCTATAAATCAATGTATTCTGATAGATTTTCAATTCATTCGTATCTACCACTTTTTCTTTCGCATCCAAACTAATCATTTTTCTCTTCCTTTCACAATTTAATCCTTGAAAAGAAAATGACCTGACTTTCAATCTAGAAACGCACCACCTATTTAAAATAATACCACAAGAAAACTTGTTTCTCAATAAGGATCATCCGCCGTTCAGAACTTTGCTACCCAGAACTTGCACCCCATCTTTTCTATGATAAGCTATGATCAAAACAACACAGAATAAGTTGTTTTGTTCTTTTAAATATGTATTTATTAACATAAAAATGGAGGGCTATAATTGGCAGTAACAGGGAAGATATAGATTATAATCCAGACAAAGTGCTACGAGAGTTGGTAGTCGATGCTGTATCGATATATACAGAGGGGAAACCTATCCGTTCTATACAGCAAAAGGGCTGAAGTTTCAATATGAAGTCCACGGTGGTGAAATGAAGGTTGATAGAAAGAATAAGAGTATTACGAGAAGCAGTGTGGAAATAGCATATCAGAAAGTACTGGAACTGGAGGGAATTGTTACAGGACCAAAAAAACTGGGGGTGTTTGGGGCCAGCTATTTATACCCAGTATTTATGCGAATTGGAGTGATAAGATAGGTTCTGGTAGATCAAAATGCAGGCAATAATATAACCATGATTATTAAAATCACGATTATATATTATTGACAATCTGAAACTTGTAGAGTATATTTAACCTAACCAAGGGAAAACTTTTGATATGGAGGAGATGCAGCTTGTTTATCGGACGTGAAAAAGAATTACAATTTTTAAATCAGAGATATGAATCCCCCAATAGTGAGCTGATCGTGCTCTATGGGCGGCGGAGGGTTGGTAAAACTGAAACGCTCCGGGAATTCAGTCAGGGAAAGGACCATGTGTTTTATTCCTGTATTGAATGCACTGACTCACAACAATTGAATTCCTTCAGCAGCAGGGTGCTCCAGAAGGATATTCCCGCATCAAAATATATAACCACCTTCTCCGACTGGGAACAGGCTTTCTCCAGTATTACGGAGTTAAAGGATACCGGCAAAAAACTGTTAATAATTGATGAGTTTCCTTATATGGTAAAAGCCAACCGGACAATTCCATCAATCCTGCAGAATCTTTGGGACTTGAAACTGAAAGATGAAAATGTAATGATCATATTGTGCGGCAGCGCTATGAGCTTTATAGAGAAAGAGATTCTGGCGGAGAAAAATCCACTTTATGGCCGTGCAACAGGTATATTAAAGATGAATGAAATGGATTTTTATGACGCTATCCGGTTTTTCCCGGATTACTCAGCACTTGATAAGATTAGAACCTATGGCATATTAGGCGGAATCCCACATTATCTCAAGCAATTTGACAGCCAAAAATCAGTGGGCGAAAATATATGCAGAAATGTTTTGCAGCGCGGGAGCATTTTATATAGTGAAGTTGAATTTCTGATGCGGCAGGAGCTTAGAGAAACTACGGTTTATAATACTATTATAGAAGCAATTGCACTGGGAAATACGCGGCTAAATGATATCTCCCAGAAAACGCAGATTGAAAGAAGCAAGCTGATGGCGTATTTAAAAAATCTGATGAATTTAGGAATTATTGAACGCGAGTTTTCAGTGACGGACAGTGTTAAGGAGCAGGCAAATACACATCGTGGTTTATATAAGATAACAGATCCGTTTTTCCGTTTTTGGTATGCATTTGTATTCCCGAATATGTCTGAGCTAGAGGCCGGAGACTTTGAGGGGGTATACAAATACATCGTTGAGCCTCAGCTTGAAGAATTTATTTCGTATGTTTTTGAAGATGTCTGCCGCCAATATTTACGCAGGGAAAATCAAAGAGGACATTTACCATTCCATTTTTCTCAGATTGGCAGATGGTGGAACAAAACGGATGAGATTGATGTTATGGCAGTAAACCGGGAACGTACCGCTTTTATGGTAGGTGAATGCAAGTTTAAAAATAGAGCATTTGAATTGTCTGAATTTGAACATACACGGGAAAAATTTACCCCGTCCAGAAAGGACGCGGACATATACTATTTTCTTTTCTCAAAAAGTGGTTTCTCACCAAAAATCGAAAAAAATGATTCTGCCGTTTATCTTATTGATTTAGACACTATCACTGCAGAATAGGATAACATCAAATCACTTACAAAATGGGGCAGGTAAGTCTACCTGCCTCTCCATTCAGCCATTTTCACTCAATATTACCATCATCTATACGGTATTCATAAAATTTCTCCCATTATACTTCATCAGTACTTCCCTTTTCCTATTCAAAGATACTTCTGTATAAATCTGTGTTGTCACGATACTATTATGTCCCATCAATTCCTGTACATCACGTATGTTGGCACCGTTATTCAGCAATTGTGTTGCAAAACTGTGGCGCAGAAAATGCGGAGTCGAGTGGGGATTTATCTTTGACAATTCTCTATACTTATAAAAAATGTTTTCAATACTAAAAATACTCAGCCTTCCCCCTGATTTATTCACAAACATAGCTGAATCCTGTGGATTCATTTCCAACCTCGTTATGAGCCAGTGATTCAGCTTTTGGCATACTACCGGCGATGAGATAAACAGCATTCTTTCCTTTTTCCCTTTCCCGTGAATCAGAACAGAACACTCCTCCCGATTATAATCTTCAATATCCAGCGCAGCTATTTCTCCAATTCGCAGTCCAAGACAAAACAGAAGCTCTATGATGCACATATTCCTTATGCACAATCTACGATGATAATCCGAAGAAACATTTTGAAACTCCGCAGTTACTGAAGCAATCAGACTCTGTATCTCTGCTTTGGAAAGTGTCTTAGGCAGGTTTCGGGGAATTTGAAATTTTCTGGACGAGAACTTAAAAAAGACCTCGTTCATTTCCAATGTTTTATTTAAAAAATCACAGTACTGCCTTATAGATACATACTTTCGGCGTATGCTCCGGCAGGATAATTCAATTTCGTTTTGGAGATATAAAAAATACATCATAACTGTTTCATCGTTCAAATCATCATAATGGCGCAGATCAATCCATCTAATCATATTATCGACATCGTTTTTATAGGCATACAGAGTCTTCTCCCCCAAATTCCGTTCAATAGAAAGAACGTCTACAAATTCCTGGGCGAGTAACATTTGCTGCCTGTTGTTATATTTCATGATGATCACCTCTCTCTTTTGTATGTTAACGCAGGATATAAAGAAAGAAAAATGTGGACATGGCGATCGAATGTTCGGAGGACGTTGTCTCATAATAATTACCCATATCTGTTAAAAAAGTGACAGATATATTATTACACATTTCGTGGCAATGTGCCACGAATACAGGAAAAATGTGGAGATATGACACATATTATATTATTTTATGAAAATACAAGAAAATTCAAACAAGTATATGGGAATTCTGAAATTTCATGATTACCATCAAAGTAAATAGTGGAAAAATATCTACCCGTCAGGTCGGAGAGGTCGGGGGATTAACAAGTTCTCCTCTTGCATAATAAGATAAAAAATGATAAACTCATCTTATGATTACTAATTACACAATTAGTAATTTGAAATGTACTTCAATTAACTTGTGATATGGGACACACAGCTATAGAATAAAAAGCAGCTTTATTATAGGAGGTATATTAATGTTTATTGGCAGAGAACGAGAATTAAAAAAGTTAAACACGTTATATGGAAGCAACCAGTTTGAATTTGTTGTCTTTTATGGGAGAAGACGGGTAGGCAAAACGACTTTAATTAATGAATTTATAAATGATAAGAACAGCATATACTACATGGCCGTTGAGGGAACCAAAAAGGAAAACCTCCAGGGATTTTCGAAGGCATTATTTTCTAATACTGGTATCGAATCTCATTTTCCTGAATTTTCAGATTTTGCAAAACTATTAGATTATATTGACAGCTTGTGTGATAAAAATGAGCGGTTGATTATAGCTATAGATGAATTCCCTTATCTGGCTTCTTCCTATCCTGCTATTTCATCCATGATCCAAAGCCATATCGACCAATGTTGGAAAAACAGCAAATTATTTCTAATTTTGTGTGGATCCTCAATGAGCTTCATGGAAGAACAGGTGCTTGGATACAAAAGTCCTTTGTATGGCAGAAGAACTGCACAGTTTAAGATACATCCATTTAGCTATTTCGAATTCAGGCCCATGCTGGAAAAATTTTCTTCTGAAGAGCAGGCAGTTTTATATGGCGTAACAGGGGGGATTCCTGAATATCTTTCAAGAATTGATTCCTCCCTGTCTATGGATGAAAATATTATTAATCTGTTCTTCGATGAAAGCGGCCGGTTATTTGATGAACCTTCTAACCTGTTGAAGCAGGAGCTGAAAGAGCCGGCGACGTATCATTCTATTATCTCCGCAATTGCCAGCGGCGCCAGCCGTATGAATGAGATCGCTACAAAAACAGGTCTTGAAACAAGCGGGTGCAGCAACCAGATTTCTTCACTCATAACATTAGGAATCGTGAGTAAAGAGGTTCCGGTAACAGAAAATGCATCAAGTAAAAAAACGCTTTACCACTTAGATGATAACATGTTTCTGTTTTGGTATCGTTTCGTCCGCCCCAATCTGAGCAGTATTATACGTGGAATAGGTGAAACAATTTATAAAACACTGGTGCGTCCGCAGCTTAACGACTTCATGGGGAGTGTATTTGAAGAAATCTGTCAGCAATACCTTTATCTCCCCGACATTTATACAGCACTTCCATTTCCGATAGGGAACAGTGGGCGCTGGTGGGGGAACAATCCGGTAAAAAAGCGGCAGGAGGAAATTGATATAATGTCTGTACAGGAACCGAGTGCACTTTTTTGCGAATGTAAATGGCGAAACAGCCCTGCAGCTTTAGACGTTATTGAACTTCTGAAAGAACGGGGCACATTATTTCAATATACAAATAAATATTATATTATTTTTTCAAAATCCGGATTTACCAAACAAGCCATAGACTATGCAGAACAGCACAACGATACTATGCTGGTTTCTTTCTATGATATTAATGAAAAAATATACGAGTAAACCTTCTATAATTAAGAGGATAAAATACGGACATGCCGATTGCCGACATGCCCGTATTTTTATTTTACTTTCTGTATAATCCTTAATATCCCAAATCCAACTGCGGCACCAAGAACATTTGTAATTACGTCATCTGTCTGGCCATATCCCATCTTTGTAATCACCTGTGTCACTTCAATTGCCAAACTTGTAAAAAAGGCCGTTAATAAGCAGAAATACAAGTTATTCATACGTGTCCACAGTAGTGGTAGCAAAAAACCAAAGGGAATAAACATAATGATATTTTCAACTACATACGCATGACTCTGGGGTGTTGTTCCAAATGTAGAAAATGGAATCAAAGACACCATATCTCTAGAACCAGGTTCCCGGGACAGAAGTGCAATAAAAAGAACTGCTGTGAGATATGTAATAAGAAAAAATTCAAAAATACATGTTTTCTTATTGACTACCTTACTTTTTAGAATATAATGCATTGCTGTTCCCAAAAACCCACACATAATTCCAATAGGTAAATAATTCATTGCCGATAAGATGTCGTTTATAATATAACTCATTTAGATTACCTCGGCTCTTACACTTAATCTCCGTTGCGTTCTGCATAATCAGGACTTAGAAGTCTATGTAATGAACGGTTATGCAAAGATTGCTAAGTATTATATAAATAGTAAGAGGTTTTCTTAATTTTAAGATGTCTGTTTTCATATTTAAACAGTATGACGCAAAAATGAATAAATATCAAGGTTATCTTTTGGTTACAATATAAACTTCGTAGTTGGAATTGGTCGCTTTATTAGTTGTAAGTGCTATAGAGATATAATGTTGAATTTTCTTAATTTTACTTTTTATTGAAAATACTCCATGATTTTTCAGATTTCTATAATTTATAAATAGTCATATTTCTTATGTATGGGAGGATTTTAAATACAGTGATTGTATAAAGTATTCCCATATCTTTTCGTGGATATTCCTATTCTTAGATAAATCAAATCAAAATCCCATTATTAAAAGGACAATAGAGTAATTATTTCCGAATCAATAATAACAATTATTTGGAGGTAAATACAAAATTAATTATTAATGGTAGTTTTTATTACACGCTCCCCGATAATAAACGAGTAGTAAAATTCGTAAATAATAGAGAAGACCCATTTAGGTGACTTCCATTAACTATTGCTACTCTGTGACAATAGTGGAAACGACAAATATACTTCATACTACTATTCTTGAGGCTACTCGTTTATATATAACAGTTGCCAAGGGGTGTTCTCAATACTTTTACGAAATTAAGAGTGTGATTAAGGGGTGCCGATGGAAAAATGTTTAAATATTATTGTTAAGAAACTCTGCTAAGTTGATTAAAGAAATAAATCCATGACTAAAAAGTCTGTAGTTTGAGATCAGTTAGATTAAGGGAGTGTAGTTTATGAAAAACAAGATACAAATGAAAACAGACGGAGAAGCAATACGCGTTGCTCACATTGTTGGGAAAATGGTTGGAGGAGGATTGGAGTCAACAGTTCTTAACTATTATAGATATATTGATCGTTCAGCAATCCAGTATGATTTTCTAATAGATGAAGATTCAACTTACATTCCTGAAGAGATCGAGCAGCTAGGAGGACATATAATCTTAATTCCACCTTATCAAAACTTGTATTCATATCAGAAAAAGCTTTATAAGATTTTGAAAGAAAATAAGTATCCTCTCGTATATTCTCATATAAATACTTTATCTGTTTTCCCCATGTTTGCGGCCTGGAGAGCAAACATTCCAATTAGAGTGGTACATAATCACAGTACTGCTGGGAAAGGAGAATGGAAAAAGAATTTAATAAAGTATAGTTTACGGCCACTTTCTAAAATATTTCCAACTACATTATGTGCTTGTTCAAACTTTGCTGGTGAGTGGATTTTTGGTAAAAGAACTATGGATAGTGGTAAAGTAACTATTTGGCAAAATGCGGTAGAAATTGATAAGTTTCTTTTTAATGAAGAAAGAAGAGATATTACCAGATGTGCATTAGGAGTTAATGACAGATTTGTGATAGCACATGTTGGAAGATTTATTCACCAAAAAAATCATGGTTTTATTATAGATATTTTCAATGAGATTTACAAAAAGAATTCGAACGCTATTCTACTTTTAGTGGGTAATGGCGCACTAATGCCTATTATTAAAGAAAAAGTACATGCTCTTGAATTAGACGATGTCGTTATTTTTACAGGTAACAGAAATGATATAGAGGACATATATCAGGCAATGGATGTTTTTATTATGCCAAGTTTTTATGAAGGATTAGGAATGGTTGCTGTTGAAGCGCAGATTTCGGGGCTCCCAGTCATTTGTGCAAATACAATACCTATAGAGGCAAAGATATGTGAAAATATGAAGTATTATTCTTTAAAAGATTCTGCTACAAAGTGGGCAGAGGAAATATTACAATATGCAGATGGTTTTGAAAGAAAAAATATGAAGAATGAAGCAGTTGCTTCGGGATATGATATAAACACTGCTGCCAAAAAAATGACTCTGTGGTATAAAAAGCTATTGAGTTTAAAAGCGGGAGAAATTTAAAATGGAATCTGAAAAAATAAGAGTACTCGTCATTTCTTATCTTCCATGGAGAAATGATGTTAGTACTGGTAATACGCTGACGAATTTATTTGAGGGGCTTCAGAAGAAGATGGAATTTGCAAATATATATTTTAAAGGTGGCAAACCGCAGAATAATGTAGCGGAATTCCATTTCTATATTTCAGAAAAACAATTAGCCAAAAGTATCATTACAAAAAGACCGGTTGGTGAAGAAATTATAGCTAAATGCAATGAACATGAAACTATTTCTCCAGATAACGGTATATATAATAAAGCTCGACAGATGAGATGGGAGTCAATGCTCTTAGTGCAAGATTTAATAGGCATATGTGGGAAATGGAAATCTGAAGAACTTAATGAATTTATTAATAAATTTGAACCTGATATAGTGTTTGGTCCACTTGGTCGTGTTCCAGCTGCAAACATTTTGATGCAATATGTGCACGAGAAATATAGCATACCGATAGTACCATATGCCTGGGATGACCATTATTCATTAAAAAAGAGAGCACTGTCTCCCTTTTTTTGGATTAAAACATTTATTGAGAGAAAGTACATTAAGAGATGTGTTGACGCTAGTGAATTCTTATATACTATTACTATTCCGATGCAACAAGAATATGAACAGTACTTCAATAAGAAATGCAAAGTTTTATATAAAGGCTATGATTTTTTGGGGGAAGCTCCAGTTAAAGATTCGGTTAGTTTTCCTGTAAAAATTGTTTATATGGGGAATATTGGCTCGGGACGCTGGCAGGTGTTAGCGAAAGTTGCAAAGGCTATTTCAAACATAAATCATAATGAAAAGAAGGCTGAGCTTTTTATATACACGATGTCCCCCAAATCTAAAGCTATTAAGAGAGCTTTGACAATAAAAGGCACATCAAAACTAATGGATCCAGTACCTTATGAAGAAGTACTGCCAACAATGAACTCAGCGGATATACTGCTGTATGTTGAGCCAACTTCAGAGAAAGAAAGACTTTTCTTTAGATTATCTTTTTCCACAAAAATTGTAGACTATTTGTATAATGCCCGATGTATTTTTGCGGTGGGGGGCATGACGGCATCAATTGATTACATGAAAAATAATGCTGCTGCTATAGTTGAAACTAAAGATGATAAAATAGAAACTACTTTATACAACTTGATATCTGACCATCACAAAATTTTACAATATGGAAAGAATGCATGGGAGTGTGGTGTTCGAAATCATCAGAGGTCTGTGATACAGGATAACTTATATGATACATTTGTAAATATTACGAAAAAATAAATGTAGGAAGGTTGCTAGGAATGAGAGCGGACAAGTTAAATTTGAAGATAAAAAAGATTCTTGGTAGAAGAGCAAAAAAAGTGCTCGTTAAAATGATACATCCTTGGAGAAATCAATTTATTCTTTTTAACTGGTCTAAAAAGGCACAGAATAATCATGTTAATCTCGACTACTGGGATGAGACCGAAAATCTAGGAGATACGCTATCACCTGTTATTGTTAACCATCTACTTGCTCTAAGAGGAATCTCGCCTGACAAAGAAGTAAAGGGGAAAAAACATCTATATGCCGTGGGAAGCGTTCTAACTGCAGGTATCCAAGATGCGACTATCTGGGGAAGTGGTATATTAAATGCCAGTCTCAATTACCGACTTGAAAAAAGGAAACTCGATGTTAGAGCGGTGCGAGGCCCAGTAACTCGAATAATTCTCATGGATCATGGTTATGAGGTTCCAGAAGTATATGGAGATCCTGCAATATTACTGCCGGAAATATACATGCCCCAAAAAATTCAGAAACAATATAAATTTGGGTTAATTGCGCATAAAGATTATGATCTCTCGAAAGTAGCAAAAAAAAACTTCCAGAATAAAGCTATAAAAACGCTCAATATTTGTACTGCAGATTATAAAACTTTTATTGATGAATTAAATAGTGTGGAGGTGGTAATATCATCCAGTTTACATGGAATTATACTTGCTGAATCTTATGGTATTCATGCAATTCTTTTGGAACCCCAAATTGATATATTAAAATACTCTGATTATTATTATAGTACTGGAAGACTAACATTTCCAGTTGCAAGGACAATAGAAGAGGCTTTAACTATCCATCCTACAGCTTTGCCTAAAATGGAGGAACTACGAAGCAAGTTGAAGGCAGCATTTCCATATGATATTTACGATTGAGGAGAAGTAAGTATGATCAATTTAATTATTAAAGATGGTTTGGGTAATCAGATGTTCCAGTATGCATACACTAGATATCTGAAATATCAATATGAACAGCAGGGGAAAGAAGAAGAGATAGTTATTAACCCATATTATATAAATAAGTACGATTATAGAAAGGTTTCTCTGCAAAACTTTAAACTCAATGATTCTGTAACATTCATGAATTTAGCAAAACAAAATGCAAATATGAATGCGTTTATGGCTAGAACGATAATTGCTAATGGTACAGATTTAATATCTTGGAAAATTCTGAAGAAATCAAAACCATTAGGAGAAGAAAAATTTTTAAAGCGCTCCCGAAGAGGTCTTTATTATACATATCGCTCTCAAACAGAATTTAAAACTGTGTTATCAAAAGCAAAAAATAAATATGTATTTGGATGTTTTCAAGGTGAATCGAATTTCGCCCCGATCTCGGATATAATCCGACAAGAATTTGAATTCAAAACAGAACCCAATGAGCAAAATAAAATTATGTTGCGGCAGATAGAGTCAACGGAAGCCATTTGTTTACATATTCGACGTGGTGACTATCTCAACCCAGAATGGAGAAATCTTCAGATTTGCACTTTTGAATATTATAATAGAGCAATTAATGAAATAATGAAAAGAACTAATAATCCTGTATTTTATATTTTTACTAATACGCATCAGGATATTGAATGGATTAAAGAAAACTATCATTTTACTAATAGTGTAAACAATAAACAATTGCGGTTAGTTTATGTTGATTTGGGTAATCCCGATTATGAAGAATTACGGCTCATGAAAAGTTGTAGACACTTTATTATTTCTAATAGCACCTTTAGTTGGTGGGCAGCTTATCTATCTACTGCATTAAATAAAGTCGTACTGGTACCGGAAAGATGGAATTTAAGCTTTGAGAATGATAACTCAATCTATTTAAAAGACTGGATTAAAATTCCTACGAGGTAATAGCGGGGAGGTACTAATGGAAGTTAAAGAATTCATAATGATGGAGCGAAGGAGGAAATTGGCTCTGAATTTGTGGAATGCATTGATACTGGTTGGCATCATTACAACAATCATCGTTATTTTTTTTAATAGATCAGTAATTATAGTCAGTAATCTCGCCATCCTGCCTGCATCATATGTTGTAAATCTCCTTATTTCAAGACGAATATTTTCAAGACAGCCAGGATTGGCCCTTGCAATTATAGAAATAATATTATTTTGTAGATGTATAATGATACCTATGCTTTATGCATTCGACCAGTCATATACCGGTGTTATTGTGTACCGTGCTGATTTGACGAATGCAGTTTGGCTTATTTCATATGAAATTATATCAGTGGGGCTTGCTATGTTTGTGTGGAGTAAAATCAAACATAAGGATCCATATGTAGTATCTGAAATAAAAGAAGTGAATTCATTAAAATATACTACCATTTTTACTATCTTATTTTTTTTCTTTATTATTGTAGTAAATGCTAAGCTTAGGGGAAATTTGCTTAATTTTTCGTTATTAACAAGAGAAGAGCTGGGGCTTGCTGCCGGAACATCTAAATCAGAATATTTGTCAGATATTCCAGGATTGTTTAGGGTATTTTATAAAATTGGCCTAGTAACAATCATGACAACCCTAGTAAGGTTAATATCTAACAGAAAAATTAATAAAATATTAAAGGCAACACTTCTTATTTTAGTTTGTATTGGATTCATTTCAAGTATGTGGACATCTGGCTTTTCAGTTTCCAGATGGGGAATGCTTATAGCTGCAATTATTAGTGTATATCTATTGATATACTCTTTTCCAGAGAAAAAGAAACTAATAATTTCTGCAGGCGTTGTAGGAATTATCGTATTAATACTAATCGGTTCTTTACTGAAAGTTTTTTCATTCGGACATACGGAGTATACATTGGTCGATTCGACAATGAAATATTTTAATAATGAATATTTTGATGAATATTTTAACGGAATAGCACCTGTTGCAAATGGTATGAAGGTGGCCGAGGTATATCCTCGTCCACCATCAGGCATTTTTGTTGATACATTTTATAATTTTCCATATGCTATGAAGATTATGGGGCTTTCTGGTGAGACTCCTGCAAATGATCTTTTTCGCTCCTTCACCGGGCATTATGATTTAATTATGCCGACGGTGACTGAAGGCATGATGCAGTTTAGCATTCTTTTTGCACCAACTTATTCTGTTATATTAGTATTGGTTGCATTATGGTGTGATAGGAAACTGCAGGTTACAAATTCACTTTACAAGAAAATATATTATGTTGTACTTGTGTTTTGGACATCTCTATTTATGGCAGTTAATACAAATATAATAGAATCTAATATTTGGTATGCTGTAATTGGCATCTGGTTAGTCAATATTGAAGAAAAGATAAGGGTTTTGAGATTAACTAAATTCAGTTGTAGGAGACATATACTATGAGAATAATGTGGGCCATATTTGTTACTTTCCCTGAGGTGGCTAATAAAGTTGGAAGAAAATCAGAATATGCATGTACTTGGGCGAGGGCACTAGCTGAGAAAATTAGATATAGGAGAGATGTTGATCTAGCGATAGTATCTGTTGCTGATGCAAAGACAATCCAGAAATACAATATAAATGAGGTTGATTTCTATTTTTTGCCAAACAGAAAAGAAGTTTTACATACTGGAGGAGGAAAAAATGCCAGAAAGGCTTGGGAAGAAATCTTGGCAGATTTTAAGCCAGATGTAATTCACATTCATGGCAGCGAATCTTTGGTTCCATATGAACTTATTAGGATGAATCCTAAAATACCACTCTTTCTGACCCTACAAGGTATTCTTTCCAACTATTATAAAGATGCTTATGCTGGACTGGAGATAGGTGAAATTTTGGCAAACTATTCACTTAGAGATGTTATACGCCATTCTGGAATAATTTGGGACAAGAAGGCTGAAATAAAGAAAAGTAAATATGAACAAGAAATGTTGAAAGGTGTCGGATATCTTGGGGGGAGAACAACATGGGATAAAGTGTCATCTCATGCAGTCAATCCAAAGGCCAAATATATCTTTGCTCCTGAACTGATCCGACACGAGTTTTATACTGCTTCCAGATGGAGTGTAAATGATATTCATAGACATCGTATATTCATGCATCAAGGTTTCAAACCAATAAAAGGACTACATATCTTATTAAATGCTATTAAAGAATTACAAAAGAAATATCCTGACATAGAGCTCTATATGTCTGGAACAAATATAATGAAAAATGAATCTGTAAAGGATAAATTACTTCAACCAGGATATGTAAAATATCTTTTTAAGAAAATAAATGAATATAACTTACAGGGATGTATCCATTTTACTGGAATATTGAATGCTGAGCAAATAGTGAATGAACTAAAGAAGTCAAATGTTATGGTTCTTCCGTCTTCAATTGAAAATAGTCCGAATTCTCTTTGTGAGGCGCAATTAGTTGGTATTCCCTGTGTTGCAAGTTTTGTCGGCGGTGTACCGGAAATGTTACGTGATGGACAAGATGGATTTTTATATACCTTCAATGAGCCATTAATGCTTGCGGAATATATATCTCGAATCTTTGATTCTGATAAGTTAGCAGAGGAGTTCTCAAAGTCCTCCTATGAATGGATTAGGCGCAAACAAGGTGAGGATTATGTAGTTGAAAAGTCAATAGACAATTACAGATATATTATAAATGATACAAGCAATTCCTAACATATATGTGGGAAGGAGAATAATGGAACAGAAAATTTTAAGAGAATTACAACTAACAGAATTGGAGATTTTGAAAACGGTTGATGCCCTATGTATGAAGGAGGGGATACAATATTACTTAGTTGGTGGGACTTTATTAGGTGCAATCCGCCATAAAGGCTTTATTCCATGGGATGATGATTTAGATATTGCAATTCCCAGAGCGGATTATAATCGATTTATAGAAATATGTTTATGTGGTGGTTTAGGTAAAAATTATGAGTTGCATCATATTTCTACAGACAAAAATTATTGGCTTCCTTTTGCAAAAATCAGGAAGAAGAATACATTATTTAATGAAACAGATATAAAAATGTTAGATTGTAGGAAAGGAATTTTTATTGATGTTTTTCCACTTGATTCATGTGCAAAAAATTCAGGATTAACATATCATTTAAGAGCGAAGATAGTAAAGACTTTAAATTTTGTAATTAATATGCGTGTTAGAAAATGTAAGATTAAGACCATACAAGCAAAAGTCATATATCTGATCACAAGACCGTTTAGCATAAAAACTATTACTTTATTCAGGGATACACTGTGCACAAAGCAAAAATCTGGAAAATATATAATTAATTATGCTTCTAATTATAAATACACTAAACAGACTATGGATAAATCAATATATGGAAAAGGAATAAAAGTATCATTTGAAAATGGAAAATTTTGCGCGCCTATTCTATACATAAAATATTTGGAACAGTTATTTGAAAATTGGAAACAGTTACCTCCAGAAGAAGAAAGACGAAATCATAATCCAACTAATATAATATTTGATTTAAAAAAGGAAGGACGCTAAATATTTATGCGGGAATATTCACGAACTCAAAATGCTGCAATAAATACTTTGACGAGTTCTATAATGCAAATAGTAAATGTCATTCTAGGATTTATTAGTAGAACGATATTTATTCATCTTCTAAGTTCTGATTATTTAGGGGTTAACAGCCTATACACAAATATATTGACAGTTTTGTCTTTTGCCGAATTGGGAATAGGAAATGCAATTGTGTTTAGCCTTTACAAACCAATTGCTAATCATGATAAATCGAAAATACAGGCTTTGATGACACTATACAAAAAGGCTTATCAACTAATTGGGGGTGTGATTTTTGCTTTAGGTTTATGTGTCATCCCCTTTATGAGATATTTAATTAAGGATGCACCTGACATTAAAGAAAATATTATCCTTATATATATTCTCTTCTTATTGAATACATCTGTATCCTATTTATATAGCTATAAAAAAACTCTGATCACCGCGAACCAGAAGGACTATATTGTTCAGTTATATACACGAGCATTTCAGCTAATCCAAATTGTCCTTCAGAGTATTTTTTTATTGCTAACACATGAGTATATTATTTATTTGATAATTCACATAGTCTGTACAGTAGGTCAGAATATAGTATTATCAATTAAAGCAGATAAAATGTATCCGTTTATTGCCGAGAAAAATGATAATAAACTAAGTAAAGAGGAAACAAACTCAATTTTTGATAACGTTAAGGCATTGTTTGTGTACAAATTTGGATCTGTAATTTTAAATGGTACAGATAATATTATTATTTCGTCAATTATTAATGTTGCTACAGTCGGTATTGCATCAAACTATACAATGTTGATGAATAATGTAACAAATATAATTAGCGGTGCAATTAATTCACTAACTGCAAGCGTTGGTAATCTTTCTGTTAAAGGTAGTAAGGAACAGATTCGCAGTATCATGCATCAGCTTCTTATGATATGTGTATGGTTATATGGATTCATTGGTATATGTTTTTTTGTTTTAGCTAATGAGTTTGTAGAATTGTGGATTGGTCCTAAATATTTGTTAGATCAAAGTGTCGTTTTTGCAATTTTATTTAGTATTTACATTAATGGCGTTCAGTATGCAGCATATACATTTCGTACTACTCAGGGACTTTTTATACAAAGCCGGTGGGTCCCTATGATCTCGGCCATAATAAATATTATTTTATCAGTATGGTGGGGAAAGACTATCGGCTTGTCTGGTATTTTCATAGCAACAGGAATATCCAGACTTTTAACAACAACTCTTGTTGATCCTTGGCTCGTCTATAAAAATAATTTCAGTAAAAAGCCTTTTGAATATTATTTTAAATATTTTGCTGAATCCTTGGCTGTTGTAATAAATGGTTTGATTCAATATTGGTTGATAGGTCTCGTACCAATAACAGGTTGGATTGGTTTTTTTGTGAAAGTTATTATTGTTTCCATTACAGCAAATGTGGTTTTTCTTATAGAACTTGGATGGACTAAAGATTTCCGAAATTTAGTTAATAGAGTTGCACCAAGCTTCAGAAAAGGCTGAAAAACTAAAGGAGGCTATACTATGAAAAAATATAAGATTGGCTACACTACAGGTGTATATGATATGTTTCATATTGGACACCTGAACATTTTAAAGAGAGCAAAAGAACAGTGTGAGTACTTAATTGTTGGAGTGAGCACTGATGAGCTTGTAAAAAGTTATAAAGGTAAAACACCCATCATCCCCTATAAAGAGAGGTTTGCCATTGTTGATTCAATTAAATATGTAGATCTTGTTGTCCCGCAGACTACAATGGACAAAATGGAGGCTTGGAATGAACTACATTTTGATGTTATGTTTCACGGTTCTGATTGGAAGGGAAGCGATATGTACAATAGACTCATCGAAAAATTTCATGATGTCGGAACGGAAGTAGTGTTTTTGCCACATACATCAGGGGTATCGTCGACTTTGCTATCTGAAGTCCTACATAAGATTCAGGATGATAATGAATAAATTTGATACAGGGGGACGGAGAATGTATTTGACCAGTGGAGATAAACTTGAATGCTGTGGATGTAAAGCGTGTGTGGAAATTTGTCCTCAAAAATGTATATCCTTAAAAGAGGATAATGAGCATTTCATTTATCCAGTTGTAAATAAGACCGAGTGTACTCATTGTAATTTGTGTGAAAAAACATGTCCTATTAGTAGTCATATTTTTAAAAGTTCTAACAAAAGTGAAGTATGGGTAGGAAGATATAAATCACAAAATGTTATATTTGATAGCTCTTCTGGTGGAGCATACACTGCTATATACAAAACACTTTTGAAAGAAAACTATATTTTCTATGGAGTCCGTTGGTCAGAAAACTTTCAAGTTATTCATGATATTGCAAAAACGGAGCAGGGATGTGAAAACTTCAGAAAATCCAAATATGTTCTAAGCGATACTAACAAAGTGTTTTCGAAAATAGAAGGGCATTTAGTAAATTCTGAAAAGGTTTGTTTTTCAGGAACACCTTGCCAATGCGCCGCTTTGTTAGCTTATTTGAATAGCAAACATATAAGATGTGATAATTTAATTGTAGTGGATATTATTTGTCACGGAGCACCAAATCAGTACTTGTTTGACAAGTACATCAGCGAAAAAATAGGGAGTAAATCAAATATTACTGGATATATCTACAATTTTAAAAACAAAACCCCTTATTCTGGAAAAGTTAATTCTAGATCTGCTGAGATGATTTCACCACAAGGAGAATCATATATTTTAGATTCCCAGAATGATCCTTTTATAAAAGCTTATTACGGCCGGCTTTTTTACAGACCGGCGTGTGGGGACTGTCGGTTTGCGAGACCGGAACGAGTATCTGACATAACAATCGGTGATGCATGGCATATAGAGCGAGATTATCCTGAATGGAATTCCTTAGCGGGCGTTTCACTTATACTCTTAAATTCACCAAAAGGGAAGTCCTTATTTGATGACATAAAAAAACAAATGGAAGTTAAAAAAATGAATATTGCATGGGCTGTGGAAACGAATGCGCAGTTAAGCAAACCTACACAGATGCATCCTAAGAGAGAGAAGTTTTTTAGTTTGCTTGAAAATACCCCCTTTGAAGTGGCTGTATCAAAATCAATGGATGGATCAGTATTTAGAAGAGTAGCAAGAAGAATAAAACGGTTTGTAAAATGATTTTGAATTTAGTACGGAACGCTATAAACAATTGCTGTTCAAGTATTTTGAAAGATTATTACTATGAAAGAACAATTGGTTATTTACAACTCCAAGGAAAGGTGCAGCTAATATATAGATAATCATAAGAGCTTCTGTAGGCTATTAAATAGAGGTACGCACTATGGAGGAGCGTTTCTCTCACCGCACAAGAATATTCAGTCTGTGGATAAATCTGCGAGTGTGTGAAGAAAAGTCTGTAAATACTGATCTTCTATGATAATTATTGGGCTGATAGTACCTATTGGAGCTTTCAGCCCTTGTTTTATTTATAACAGTACATGCCCTTGCATGTCAAGTGCAGGCGAAAAATCCGCCTGTATAGAACTGGTTATAACGATCTATTCCGGCAGACGCCCCTCATACATGATACTCCGTTCACCATAAACCTGTCCCCAGTTTCTGATGGGCATTGACCATTTCTTTGTGGCTTCAAAGGTGGATAGATACAGTGCTTTCAGTAGTGCCGTATCGCTTGGAAACACGCTTCTTTGACGGTTCAGCTTACGATAGGTGGCGTTGAGGCTCTCTATCGCGTTTGTGGTGTAAATCACCTTTCTTACCGCTGTGGAAAACTTGAAGATTGGGGAGATGGCATCCCAGTTCTGTTTCCAGCTTCTCATGGAATTGGGATATTTTTCCCTCCACTTTTCAGTGACCCGTTCCAAAGCATCCAGTGCCTTCTCTTCTGTAGGTGCCTGATAAATAGTCTTCAAATCAGCACAGAACGGTTTTCTGTCCTTATCTGATACGTATTTCATGGTATTACGCACCTGATGCACGATACAACGCTGATATTCTGTTTTTGGATACGCAGCAGTGATGGCCTCTTTGATACCGGACAGACCATCGGCACAGATGATCAGAATATCCTTTACGCCTCGATTTTTTAAACCATTTAAAACAGCCAGCCAGTATTTGGAACTTTCGTTTTCACCAACCTCAATAGTTAGAACTTCTTTAAGACCATCTTGGTTAATGCCAAGAATCACATAGGCCGCAAGCTTGCGAATGATGCCATTATCTCGCACAGAGTAGTGGATGGCATCTATATAGAGCACTGGATATATCTCAGAGAGCGGGCGATTTTGCCAATCCTCAATCTGAGGCATGATTTTATCTGTCACGTCTGAAATAAAGCCTTCTGAAGCCTCAAAACCATAGATATCGTCCAGTGTGTCAGAGATCTGTCGTGTGGTCATGCCTTTGGCATACATAGAAATAATTTTCTGGTCAATGTCAGAGATGTCTTTCTGTCGCTTTTTGACCACCTGTGGTTCAAAAGTAGACTTTCGGTCTTGAGGAACCTGAATATCCATACTGCCATAGCTGCTGTTAATACGCTTGCGTTTGTAGCCGTTACGGTAATCATCACCATCGGAGCGTTGAGACTTTTCATAGTCCAGATGCTCATCCATCTCGCTTTCCATCATTTCTTTGATTGTGCCGCCAAGCAGATCCTTGAGGGCATCCTGGATATCTTCTGCTGACTGGATATCGTATTCCTGCAGAAGCTGCTGAATAATGTTACGTTTTCCGTCTGTCATTTGTACTTTGTGTACTGGTTTCTTTTCTCTTGCCATAATAAAGGCCTCCTATGATTTTTTTATTTTACCATAGAAGACCCTTTAAAACCTTATTTACAGAAAAAATTTCACATGCTCAAATCTGCGGAAACTCAAGCATTTTTCATTTTTTCCTTATATTCTTTAAGATTTCTAATAAATACTCTACATTATCATTTTTCATGCAAATAGATAACAGCATATAAAAAGATACACCAACAACTAATTGTACTAGCAACTGCACATAAATATTTACTGGTAAATATCCAAGGGTAAATACAAGTATACCCATTATGGCAGCGCACAATAGTTGTGGAGCAATATCTTTTATTTGCTCTCTATATGTATAATTTAGTAATTTTTTATTAGGGGTAGCTCTTATTATTGTCTCTATGAAGGATGCAATTACAGCAGAAGCTGCCAACTGATAAAGTCCTATAAATGCTGAAACTATGATCAAGGCTGATGAGACAATTCGTGTATATAATTCTGTTTTAAGGGTTATATCACTCCTGCCCATCGCATTAATTGCCTGTACATTAGCAGTACCTATCGGATAAAATACGTATACCAAACAACATAATTGCATAAAAGGTATAGATGGAGCCCATTTTTCACCTAATAAAATTAATACAACATTTTTTGATACAGCAGAAAGACCAATCATAATTGGAAAGAAGAAAAAAGAACTAAGCTTCATAGATCTTCTCATCATTGCTTTTAATTTCACACTATCAGATTGTTCTTTCGCATAAACAGTAAGCATAACTTGCTGCAATGCATAATCGGTACTCGTATTAATTACTGCCGGGAATTGCTCTCCCTTATTAAAATAGGCCAAATCAACCGGTGAATACATTTTACCTATAATAAGGCTCCTCAACTGAAAATACGCATTAGAAATGAACCGTGAGAATGTTATTTTCCACGCAAAACTTAACATTTCAGCAGCAGCTTTTTTAGAAAAAGTAAAGATAAACTTAAATTCACTTTGAACTCCTAAAAAAATACAAACCAATAATCTTATCGCAAATTGTTGAATAACTAAAGCCCATGCGCCAAAACCATAAAATGCAGCAAGTATTCCCAAAATACCGGCCACTGTATTTGCCAAAATGTTTGCCACTGCAATCTGCTTAAATTTAAATTCTCTAGACAACTTAGCTATAAAAATAGCCGATATCGCACCAAGCACAAACGCTAACGATAGTACTCTTAAAATGGGAACCACTCTGTTTTCGTTATAAAACATTCCAATAAACGGAGCCGCGATAAACACAAGGCCATATAATATAACACCAATAACAATATTGCAAATCATTATCGTGTTCATATCAGAATTTGTAACCTCGTTTTTCTGTACAAGTGCTGTTCCTAGGCCACAATCAACAAAAACAAAGCCGAATGATATAAAAACCGTCGTTAATGCAATTAACCCATACTCTTCCGGGCCTAACAATCTAGCCAATACTATCGATATAACTAGTGTAATAACCTGACTAATCAATTTTTCTCCGCCTTTCCACAGAAGAGAAAAAATAGCCTTATCTTTTAAATTGCTCATTTTTTATTATAATACCTTTAAAAACACCATGTTTTCCTTTCTATTTATAATTTGTACCTTAACTGTCATTCATCTTAATAACTAATCCACTACACTGAATGACATTTTAATTCTCCATATGCTCGCAGGCTAGCTTAAAATTCCACGTAAACTTCTTAAATACGGTTTCAAATTTACTCAGTGCAGCCAGTAAATAATTATCTTACGGATGTAACATTTATATGTAGAGCATTTATTAACGATATAGATAGCTATAGTATTCAGTGCTTTTATTAACACTTCTTTGATTTTACCCAAAATACAATCCAAGAAAATACCTATAATAAGCCCAACTAATAGTACAATAGCAGCAATTGTGATTACGCATATTGGCAAATTTTGATAATAGACATTTTCCACAGAAAATACTCTATTACTGATAAACATTCTAATTGATCCCTCAATCATTGTGATACAAAATACTTGTTTAGAAATAAAATTAATTACTTTTGACGATAGATTAATTTCTCTAAAGATAAGAAAAATTATCACACTTTGAATTATTATCAAGGATGAACAATCTCGCGCAAAAGGAGTACTCGCACCCTCAGATAATACAACAGATACAAGTAAATTCAATAATACAGTAATCAAATATATAAGTGTACCGCCAACTATTAATTTCCCAATATTTAGTTTTGTGTCAAAATATTTTCTTATATAGACGCCAATTAAATATATTAGGAATAAATTCATTAATCCTTTCCCACGGTCTCCCATTGGATGATAATATAATAGGGTCGGCAGTACACTGAAAACAACAAACAAAGCTATTATAAGCTTCTGGAACTCTTTTTTGGACAGTCTTTCTATTGCTATATTAGTAAATGGAGAAAATATCAACAACAACATATATACCGTCATAAACCAATGTTTTTGGGTTATAACTGGCATGAATGATTTAACGCATTCTAAAACCGAAAAACTTCCTGTTGCAATAACTCCAATGACGAATGAAATTAACGAATACAGAATCAAATTTACTTCAAAGCGTATTATTTTTTCTCTATTGCCTCTTAAACCAAAGTATCCAGAAATAAGTATGAAAATACTGACCCCTGAATTAAATAGAGTATTTTCTAAAACACTAAATATCCTATATCCTCCTCCGACACCTAGAAAGGGACCATTTACATGCATTATAATAATTCCTAATAACGCTAAAATTCTTAACAACTCAAAATTTGATTGTCTTACTTTCTGATTCAACATATTATATTCCTCTATTGGATTAAATCTTATCACAGCAATTCAGATACTCCACTTACGGCTATCTATATCCACTGAGTAGCCCTTTTGACACCATCCGCTAATTTCGTTTCAGCTCTCTTCTAAAATTCCTAATTTTGATTTAAATTTCTTTTCTAAAATTAAGAGATCTTTTTTTCTGTCTCGCAATTTTTTTACGGGAATTCCTGCGTATATAGACCATGCGCATGTGCTTTTGTTAATAAAGGAAAAAGCTCCAAAGGAGCCGCCCTCTTTAATTATACATCCGGGTAAAACAACACTTGTTGACCCAATAATCACATGCTTTCCAATATAAACCTGCTTACTGCATACCTTTTTGAAATCATGCGGAATCATTGGATTTGTCATCGTTTCACCGGAATAGTCATCTGTTATACTGTAAATAGATACTCTTGAAGAGATGTTTGCAAAATCTTCAATTTCAATACCATCAGAGCCGCCATATAAAGCCGAGTATGCGGCTATATGAACAAAGTTTTTTATTGTAATCTTACCACTTAAAATACAGAAGTCATCTATTCTAACATCATTACCAATTGTCATTTTCTCTGGACTGTAAATGCTAGATTTTTTACTAATATATACATTCTCACCAACAGATTTAAATCCAATTGCTGCTAATTCCTTGTTTGTGTAAAAACTATTCATTTAACACCTCTAAATTTAGTCACTCAACCTTACAGCTAAGGATAATTTCACATATTCTATCTACGTTTTCCAACTCAAGATCTGCATATAATGGCAGCGTCAATACTCGCTTACTAATATGTAATGCAACCGGGGTCTTATCCGGAGCATATTTCCCATGAAAACAGTCAAAAAAATTAGTTAATGGGGAAAAGTACTTTCGTGCACAAATACCATTTTCGGCTAAAACAGAAAACACTTCATTACGCGTTGCGCCAAATTTTTTTTCATCTATTATTATCGGGAAATAGGCATAATTAGTCTCTACATTCTCCTGAATAGGATTCAACTGGATTCCTTCAATATCATACAAATACGTTCTATAACGGGCAACAACAATCTTTCTTTTCTCAATTTCTTCCTCAAGATGACGCAAATTGCAAATTCCCATTGCTGCGCAGAATTCGTTCATTTTTGCATTAGCACCTACGCCGTCCACAACTTCAGGTCCACGAATCCCAAAATTCTTTAATCGATATAACTCAAGTCCGAATTCTTTGTCCTTAAAGCAAGCTGCACCGCCTTCAATTGAATTAAATACCTTTGTAGCATGGAAACTGAAACAAGATACATCACCATAAGATCCTATTCCCTTGCCTTTATACTTAATTCCAAATGTATGTGCGGCATCATAGATTACTTTCAAGCTATATTTATTGGCAATCTTTTGAATTTTCTCAATATTACAAATATTTCCATACACATGCACAGGCATAATTGCAACCGTTCTATCTGTAATCAAATCCTCAATTTTGTCCACATTGATTGTGAAATCAACAGGATTTATGTCGCAAAATACAGGCTCCAGACCATTTCGAACAATAGCGTGTGTTGTAGATGCAAATGTGAATGGCGTTGTAATTATTTCAGAGCCCAACGGAAACTTTAATGCTTGGATGGATAATTCAATAGCCATATGTCCATTTGTAAACATATCAATATTGGGAACATCAAGATAATCTTTCAACAATCCCATTAGCTGCTGATGTTTCGGTCCCATATTGGTCAACCAATGTGAATCCCAAATCCCCTTAATTTCTTCAATGTATTCTTCCAGACTCGGCATAGATGATTGAGTAACTAAAATTTGTTTATCCATATCGTAACTCCTTATGCTAAACTATACATTTCTGTTATCTTATTTAAAATCTGTATATCGAATGTCTCTTTCCCACCCCATTCATACTCAAATCCATTTTCATCTGTACAGACATTTTCCTTTGTCTGATTCAAATGTGCTATACAGGAGCAGTTGCCCAAATATCTTGCCCAAAGTGAAAACGTTGACCCTGAAGCAATAATTATTTTACTTCTCGACAACGCTAGTATATCTGATATACTATTTCCAAATGTAATCTGTCTTACATTTGGTATTTTAATCAACGCTTCCAGTTCCTCATCTTTTCCGTCAGAAAAAATATTAAAAGAAATGCCAGGACATTCCTTATTGATTATTTTTACAACATCCACATACCAGTCAATAGGGGTACTTGTATTTACACAGTTGACATTATTTAAATCTGTATAATTTCTTGAAAAATCGCCTAACCGAATATGTATATTAATTTCATTTTTAAAATCATGAGTTAAATAGCTGTTATTTTTAGGATGAAGTGTACTGGCTATCAGTCTATTTACAAAATCTCTCTTATCCAAAATATCGGATAAAGTCATACTACATTCATCATAAATATATACTTGTTTACGTCCAGACTTAATTTCTTCTCTATTCTTGATTTTTTCACAAAACGTTAAGGCTACCAATTTATTGAAACCTGCCACCTGAGTTTTAGACGGTCTAAACAACCCTGAATAGAATCTTTTATCTTTTTCTTTCCTTAACCATGGACCAATTTTTATAGATGGCCAGGTGGGAAAGATCAAATCTGCACCTAATTCATCAGCTAAAATTGCTGCCTTAGAATAGGTAAACAATAAATTACCAAGTCCAGATCCCCCAAGTCTTACTATTCCACAATCTAAATTTGATAGCTTTGGATATAAATACAACATAACCATACCCACCCTCTTTTCTACATTAATATGTATTTGACTTCCTTCTACAAATAACGTGCGGATTTAAAAAGTCTTCTATAACACCAGCAAATTATCAAAATCGTAAACGGGTAAAATAGTCCAAAGAAATGGTTACTAAAAAACATTTCTATTGCTGCCTGTGATACTACAGCATACATTGCAACATGATAAGCCGAATACGTCTTTCTATAATTATTATAAATACGACCTACAAACCACCCCAGAAAACAAGATCCTATCATAGATCCCCAATAGCCAAAATCTTTAAATAAAACGGTAATATATGTAAATGTATTAAAACTAGATCTTGGAGTTAATACATAGAGATCAGCAAAATAGCCATCCAATTGAAGCCAGGATATTAAAGGTTTTAACATCCACAAACCATATGTTCGTGTGTTTTGCGTTTCCAGCACATACTGGACATTGTTCCATGCCGATGTCAAATATATATATGGAAATCTGAGCGCGGGTAATCCATTCCAGTCAATACTTTTTGCATAATAATCATTTTTATTATAATAATAGTCTTTAATTGCAGTTACAAAACTCTCTATAGAAAAATTACTTTGATCCTGTACCAGTCCTTTTAAGGGGAAAGCAACAAAGATAAAAAATAACCCCATAATCCCAATAGCTATATACAATTTCCTGCTGTTTTTTTTATTCATGGGGTAATATCTTCTAATTGCGATAATAGTAATCAAAGCAATTGCGAGAAATACCGACTTATTAAATTGTACAGTCCATGTCAAAAGTAATACTGCATATGTCCCTAAAATAAACCCTGTTTTTTTAGTTTTCCAAGCCATAGCTATAGCCGGGAAGATACAATAGGACGTTACTGTTCCTAAGAAAAATCTAATTCCTGTAGTTAGTTTCAAAATTAATTCAAATTGGCCAATGCACATCAATACAATGCTATGAAATTGTAATGACTTAATTTCATCAAACGTTGGCTCATAAGCCTTTTGAATAATTAATTCATTCTTTTCAATTAGTTGTTTCTTATTCATCACAAGCGAAAGTATCACAACGTAAGCTAGCATATTAATGATTCCGAGAAACCATGTACTGGCTTTCAAAGGAACATAATACACACTGCTAATAGAGTGTGTGAATATCACTAAAGAAAAAGGAACTAACGCAAAATATATGTATGGATTTAATATATCCCGGTTTTTTACCCCCTTGATTAAACAGTATAATAGAATTGCAGTTGCAATCACTCTCAATACAAACACATTGGGTGCATCAGAGAATCCAACCGTTTTCCAAAGAACTATAATTGTCATAATCGCTAGTAATAACGATCGTTTGAAAACTCTCTTTGAAACCTTCATTAACTAACTACCTTTCATATTCTCTTTTTATATTGCGCTGTATCTTTTTAACTGTTGATTTTAAGTCTCCATAAACCAAGCATCTGATAGTAGTCTCAATTTTTCTGAACCAGAAAACATGAGGGCGATTCCACCCCAGTATTTTATTAACTTTTTTCTCATATTTTATATCTCTGACTATGAATTTCGGATGTTTTAATGGAAAATCTAATTCATAAAGATTCATATTGAAAAGTTGAGAATTACCCTTTGCCATTTTTCGGATATCATCTGACGAATGAACAGATCCATCACCAATACCAATGTTACTAACCATATTTTTGGCAGGAACTATATATACCTGGTTTTGAGAAAATCGCGATGCATTCTTATAAAATTCCGGACCTGGAATATGCCCTTCATAATGAATATCATACTTATACCCCATTATTTTCTTTTGATACCCCGGTTTTAATTGTTTTGCTACTCTACACATACAATTGGTAATATAATCGTCATCCGCATATTCCATATTTTGACTTAAATATGTTCTTCTCCAAGTTGCATATCCCCAAATTGATCCTTCTCCCGCAAAAAAGTAATCCGCAGTTGGGTCTTTATATTCCCCTAAATAATTCAAGCCTGTGACATAATGAACACGATAATCATCCTTATATTTTTCCAATAATTCCGCACAAAATCTAAAAAAGCTATCAGAAACCAAGACATCGTCTTCTAAAAAAATACATCGATCCACTATAGAAAATATTTTTTCTTGCGAATCAAAATATTTTGCATATAACCCCATGTTTTCTTCTGAATACAGTTTATATACTTCGCATTCCCAATCAATGTCTTCAACTATTTTTCTGCAAATTTTAATTTTTTCGGCATCATTTTCATTTCGTGGTCCATCGCCTAATAGAAACAGAATCGATGGCCTTGCTTTTTTTACAGCCCCAAAAACCCTTTGCAGGGCATTCGGCCTGATGAATACATTTAGCGCCACTGGTACATTTACCAAACTCTTTTTCATCCTTATCTCTCCTTTTTAACAGTAATGCCAAACGGTTGAGCAAAATAATATCCCTAAATAGGTTTAAAAACTAATTATTTATACTGACACAATCTCTTTTGAGTATTATTTTTTGTAAATCCTTTCTAACTAAGGGGGAGATTTAGCAATCTATATCGTTTAGTAACATTTCAGCTCTTTTAATCCATGTCATACATGCTTTTTTTTCTTCAACAACAGTTTTCATTGAATTCTGAAGCCCAGGATTATCGTAAATATTTAAAATCACCTTTGATAACAATTCAGGTGAACTATCACTAACCAAAAAATCTTTCGAAAGCTGATCCATACAGATTTCTTCAATTTGACCAACATTCGTTCCAATAAATGGCAACGCAGCTCCAATCATGTCATACATCTTTAACGGTGAGTAGTAAAAATAATTATTTTTTTCATAAGGCATCACTCCTAAATCAGATGCATAGAGATATTCTTTCATCTCTTGCAGGCTAACTTTTCCTTTGAAAATCATATTTGAATGACTTCTTGTATAGTTGACAATGTAATCGTGAAGCTCTCCATCTCCGAGTACAAGAAAAAGAATGTTTTCGTGCTTTTCAAGTAATTCTACGGCAGTACAAAAATTATTAATTCCGTGCCATATTTTCAAGCTTCCAACAAATGTAACTATAAATTTACCTTCAAAATCTTCTTTCTCGCGTACGTTTGTTCTTAATTTCTCTATAGTGTTTTTATCCTCAAAATACAAGTCTCCCATATAACCATTTGGGATAACAAGAAACTTTCGATGGTTAAATCCATAATGCTCACAGAGCATATCCCTACAAATATTTGAAACAACATACACCTTATCAGCAGCAAATAAAATCTTTTTCTCCCACTTTTCCAATTGACGGGTCATAGGTTCTTTTTTTAATACACCACGTTCATAAAACATAGGGGTATTTACTTCGTAAATTAGTTTTGCTCCAAACACTTTTGCAATATAGATAGCAGTGATATCAAAATCAGTTGAGCGGGCAAGTACATGGGTAGGTATAAAGTTCTCTCTCTTTAATTTGTTGATAATATACTTACTTTTTTTCAATGATAGATACTTTTTTCTGACGCATCTAATAACAGCTAAAATACCTTTTAATCTGCTTTTCCATCTATTTACCCCTACATTAACAGGCTTCTGAGATCCATCTTGCGGAACTGGATACGTTCGCACATTTTCACGACCAATTATTTTCTCAAAGGCGTGACACATGCCAAGAGCGTGCGAATTACTCCCATCGCTAGTTCCTAATTCATCATTGATATAAAGAAGTTTCATTTAATGCCTCCATCTTGGAAATCTTTATCTTCACAGTTTTGGCCGTGAATTTATTGGATTGAACCAGTGTGGTGAGTCCATATGCGCCTACAGTGCTGCCGACAGATTTTAAAACACAAACGGAATCATTAGCTAGAACTTCAATCTTAAACAAGGGAGACATTGTACTAATATTAAAGTAAAGATTTCCCATTGATTTTTTTAGCTTTAATGTAATCGTTACTTCCAGACCTTGTTCATCAACTAAAATATCTTCTGGAAATACTACTTTTTGCGTATAGTATCCAAAGAAATCTTTTTCCTGTATTAAACCGCAATAGTTATGGATTGTTTCTGACGATACGCTATATCTTCTACCATATTGGCTTCCACAGTATGGACCTAAAGCACCTTTAAATACGTATTCACCAGAGTTAGAGCAAATATTTGCGATGATCGGGCCCTTTTCAGCTAAATAGTGTTTTCTTCCACTAAAAAGACACACAAAGAATTCGTCTCCCCTTCTGAAAGCAACACCACTATCGGATTCATTAATCTTTATATTATTCCATTCATCATTATCAAAATCAGATATTTTCGTCAGAACCAACCAAAGCGCTAAATGAGAAAAATATACAGATGAGTAATGATAGTCCCACCACCAATTTTTTTGTTCCCCCGGCAGATCATTCATAATTAAATTGTTATTCTCCAATGCTTTATATATTTTACTTTCAAAATAGTTCCATGCTCTATTCCTTGCTTCCACTGCAGAAACTGAGTTGAGTAAATAAACAGCCGGCCCCCAGGCGAAAATTTGATTAATTCCTCTCCCCAAGTAATTCAGGTCTCCTGCCGGGTCCACCATGTTAATCACTTGCTGAATTGACTTTTCGTTATAATGAATGTCTATTCCATTACGCTCTAAAAACAATAATGTTGCTACAGTAAAAACATGGTACTGAAAGTTAAAGCTACGTCCTTTTGGCAGCAGATCCTCGTAGAAACCATCATTAAAACAGGCAAGATCCACTTTTTTCTTTAAATCATCAATTATCTTTAAATAGGTCTGATCATCTGTCCATTTATGCTTACAATAATTAACATAAATACGCATTGGGTGCCAATTTATTGTTGCATTATTGCTATCTTTTTGTATTAAAATGAAGTCTTTCAACTCATTTATATAACTTGCAATATCCCCAAAGAATGTATTCTGCTTATTATTTTGTTTTTTCCCCAAGAACTCAACTAACACACAAATTGCAAAATTATTAAAATCCCAATGATACGCTGGCTCTTTTTGGTATTCAATTGAATTTATCATGAAACCCTTTAAAAGCGCTTTTCCTTCCCTTATATATTCCTCGTTCGAGATTTGGTAACCATATATTATCAATGCTACAGCCAAATGTGTCTCTCCATAATGAAAACCGATAACTTTTTTATCTACCAAATCAACTAATACACTTCCCTCGCCGTTGGGATTATACTTTATCCCGTTTCTCAATTTGTTAAGTATTTCAACAATTGGAAGGTCAAGCCTAGATTTGAATTTCTCTTCTTCTTTCATCATTTTCCTTCCTCAAAATGCTCATTATTAATAGTGTTTGTCGCGTTTTTTTCAAAGGAATTAAATTACTTTCCAATCGTCCAGTTTGAAGACACGAATGAACTTCATTAACCTGATACTCAAAACCATCAAAAATATATTGATAGGTTTTTCGTTCGAGCAGATTACCTTGACGATTATATAGACTTACGGTATTTGTTCTATTAAACTGACTGCCAAACTCAATGGAGCCATCGTTTCCATAGATACGTGCCCGACTTTCTCCCTTGAAATTTGAAGAAATATTTAGAAACGCTTTAGACTCAGTTGAATCTAATATTATTGCCCAATCTGTATCTATGTTGTTCTCTATAATTCGTTTGTTCCAAGACATAATATATTTACCTGATAAAAATTCCTGCGGAAAGGAGAGTGCGTAAATCCCATAATCATTCAGCACACCATAATCGTTCTTGCTTATATATTGATCAGGATTCATTCGAATCTGATTTTTATAAAAATCAACTCGAATCAACTCAATTGAACCAATCCGTTTTTCTTTTATCCACTTTTGAGCTTGGGCAAATGTAGGAAGGCATTTGCTCCACATACCTTCCATCAAAAAACACTTGTTTTTCCTTGCAATTTCTTGCAATTCATCAAAATTTTTTAAGGATGTTACAAGAGGCTTCTCGCACAACACATTAAATCCTGCACATAAACATTTTTTCACATGTTCATAATGGTGGTGTGTTGGAGTCGCTATGTAAACAATATCAAATTTGTTACCATCAAAAAAATCTTGAAATTTATTTGTTGAAAATGGAATGTTAAATCTTTTAGCAAAAGTCTTTCCCTTTTCATTTGTTCTTGAGTAGACTGCACTAACAATACTTTTTTCATTCCCCTGAATTGCACGGCAAAATGTCGTAGCCATATAACCTGTTCCAATTATTCCCCATTTTATTGGATTTTTTTTCGGCCTACGGGAATTTGTATAGTCCTTAAATCGAGTATTTATCTTCTTTATAACGTCCATTTTTTTCAATCCTTACGTCATTTTATAAAGTATATCTTTCGTTACTTCGCCATGACAATCGAACCCTTTTATATACTGCCTATATGTTTCAAGAGCATATTCTCCAAGTCTTTTCTCTTCTTTGCCAGTGCTCCCCGCCATATGGGGTGATAAAAAAATATTCCTCATATAAAGTAATGGTGACCACGGCCATATAGGCTCATGTCCAGTTACATCCAACAATGCACACTTTGTGGCATCTCTCTTTAATGCTTTCACCAGATCTTTCTCAACAACAGTAGACCCTCTTCCGGTATTTATAAAAGTAGCTCCTTTTTTCATGGAGTTAAACAGTTTATAATTTAATAAATTTTTTGTAGATGGTATATCTGGCAAATGATTTGATATTACATCTGAATTTTCGAAAATTTCTTCGAGGCTAACTACTACTGTTCCCCATTCGTTTGCTTCTTCTTTAGATATGGCAGGATCAGATATCAGTACCCGGAGATTATAGGGGCGGAGTAGTTCCACTACATAACTGCCAATAGCGCCAACACCAATTATGCCTACCGTAGCTTCATAATTTCCGGGCTTAATTTTAATTATGCTATGAGCTTTATTGTAGTTATATCGATACAGTGGAGACTTGTATATACGTTGTGCTTGAAAATACCCTTTATTTGCCAATAAGATTTGAGCCACAGTGAACTCGGCAACAGCTATACCATTTGCTTGTCCTGATTGAAAAATCTTTATACCATTCTCTAAGAATGGTTCTGCAAAGTATTTCACAGTTCCTGCCGCATAAAACACGGCTTTTAAATTTGGAAAGATATCGACTATTTCATTTTGGGTAAATTGAGGCATATACCATGTTGAGAAAATAACTTCGACATCATCAAACTCTCTTTTTCTTTTTAATACATCATTTTTAGTAAAACAAATATCATTTAAATTACATCCTATTGTATACAGCACTTTATTAGTATCAAATACCATTTTTAATTTGGAAATATTATCATTTAAAAAGATTACTTTCATGAGTAGTTAATCTCCCTCATTCGTTCATGTTCAACTTCCAGAGCATATGAACTGGCATATACAAGGGCTGTACTTGTATATTTATTGTGTACAATTGCTCCTTCTACGGTATATGAGAAAATTCCTCCTGCAGCTTCGCCTTTTGCAACAGTATTTTTTTTACACCAGTACATCGCTTTAGATATTGCTTCATCATATACTGTACTATGCACAACTTTCGACCACTCTAACAGTGCTTTCGCTATCACAGGAACAGCTTTACAATCTATCCCCATCAACGGCGATAATAAATTGTATGCCCATCCTCCATCTGATGTTTGACAATGTAGCAAAGTTTCTACAGTTTCTTCTATTATATTTCGTATACTATCCGATTGCAGAACCCTATACGTTGGAATTAACCCTTCTAATGCCCAACCTTGTCCTCTGCCAAATGCACCTCCATGTATCCTGTCATTTTCATCGATACAAGTAGCAAAACATTTCTTTCCCTTTATATAAAAGATATCTATATATTTATTAACGAAACCTTCCAAAAAATCCCTATATACTTTTTTTCCGGTTAGAGAGAATAGTTCAGCAAACAGTCCTGCTGTAAAACCAATGTCTACAATATTCTTTTTAGTTATCCAATATTTCATTTTTATATCATAGCCGAATAAAACCATTCCATCTTTTCTGGCTGTTTCCATTATCCAAGCCGCAGTTTTTTCCGCTGCATTTAAATATTTTTCATCGTGTGTAGATTGAAATAACTTCAAACAGCAATTATGTGCGATATAACAAGAATCGTTTGGGGCTAAAATAGGGTGTGCCCCATCATCCATATAATCAATTCTTACAATCCAGCCACCACTAATATGCTGATTTAAAAGGATAATATCACCTAGTTTTTTTGCTTTATCCATTTCACCAACTAAGCAGTGATAACGTACTACTGCAGCGTTAGTCCAAATCCAGCTTGGTAAACACCAAGAAGCTTTCTCGGCGATATACCCGCCATAATGTAATCCTGAGTATTTGTAGCCAATAGGAATGTAAGAACTCTCAAGAAATTGTTTCCAAAGTCCTTCTGCCATTTCAAATTTCTTCAGTTTTTTTAAGGTGTGCCCTTTCATACTGAAAGACATTGGACAATTCTTAAATTCCTCATTTGCTACCAAGTTCTCAACAGGATAAATATCAGATTTTTTAATTCCTGAATATATTTCTCCATTTATCTCAATTTCTTTATTCATTGAATTCTGCTCAAGTTCATCTAAAATAGTTGGTGGAAAATCAACTATTTTTACTGTTGCAGGCAATGAATTATCTCTTTTTAATATTTTTTTAGCGTGTTTGTGAATGGCTCCATATATATGATATTTCATTTTTTCTCCTATCTATAAATCATAAAATAGGTGAACTAAAAATAAAGATTTAAGTATTCGCCAAGTCTTTTTTCTTTGTCAAATTCCATTGAAACTTTTCTGCAAGCCTCACGTACTTTGCTACGATGGACTATCGTATGTTCTACACTGTCTGTCAATACTTTTGACACCGTTGATAAATCCACAGTATTAGGAGATGCTTTGCTCACAACGTTTCCCACAAAAATATTAGTGTGTTGTTTAGCCATTTGGATAGCCTCTGGGCTGCCACCAGTATCGTATGTTAATACTGGTGTTCCACATGCCAAGGCTTCAATATTTGTGGTGGGAAAGTTGTCTTCATATGTCGGATTAAAAAATAAAGTTGCAACAGAGTATAGATTTACCAATTCAGTAATATTATTCGTTCGTGTGATTCCAGTAATCGTTTTGGGAATGGATTCTAATTGTTTCTTTGTTAATCCAACGACAACAAATTGATATTTACCACATAATTTTTCGGAAATTTTTATTATGTCATTTAGTCCTTTGCGCTCTGTCCACTCACTTGCACCCCCAAGAACTATTGGTTTATCTGTGAGTTCATATTTTTTGATTGTAGAAGCTGCTTGTTCAACCGAACTAGGTTTGAAAATCTCCAAATCAATTCCGTTATAAATAACTTTACATGGATACTTATTTAAATAAGACTGCTTGACTATTTGAGACAACCATTTACATGGAGTAACGATTGTACAATTTAAACCCGTAAATAATTCTCTTTTTTTGTTCCAATTAAACTGCGAACCATCTATTAGACTGGATGCCGGATAGGCTCTCAGTTGTGTGCATTTAGAGCAACCCGTTTTCCATTTATTACATGCCGCCATATCAAACCATGCACAATGCCCTGTCATCGCCCAACAATCGTGCAGTGTCCACACAACTTTAATCTTTTTATCCTTAATATATTTAAATAAGAGTTCTATATTTATATAATACCCATGCACATTATGTAGATGGATTATATCGGGCTTAATTTTATCAAGATACCATATAAGCTTTTTAGTTGCTCTTATAGAGGCAAATCCCGTTCTGTCTGTCAATCTTGTGTACAAGCCATGTATTTTCACACCTATATCGTCCTTAATCACTATTTCTCTATCGTCATTAGCATTTCGTCCCCGTCCCCATGCCACATAAGAATCATGTCCGTTTTGCAATAATATATTATGCAAGTTAAGCATGATTGTCCCAGTAGCTTTATATGGAAAGGTGTTAATCTGAACAATTTTCACCGATCTACACCTCCTTACAGTTTCAAAATCTCTTCAACATACTTTTTTACTGATACATCACGAGTCAAATTCTTAACCAAATTCTCACGGCCTCTTTTTCCCATCTCGATTACCTTATTTGTGCCATCATTTTCTATAAACCATTTTATTTTAGCGATTACATCTTCGTAATCGCCTGGGTCAGAACACAATCCGCCTTTAGTTTCCTCAATAATGCAACGAATTTCACTATCTTTTTCCAGTACAGCGAGTACACTCTTGCCAACTGCAGCAATTCCATAATATTTACTTGGACAGCTAACGCCTTTTATCCCCTTTGTATTTACACACCAGTGAACATCACCCGCATTCAAACTATAAATCAAATCATTTTTGTCCTGATAAGGAATGAAGACTACATTATGCATGTTCTTTTCTTCTTTATAAGATACTAGCTTATCAAATACGGAACCTGCCCCGACAAACACGAATGCAACCTCTCGACCAATCGCAGTCTTGGTTCCCGGTTTAAACATCTCAATAACTTTCATCAAATTTTCCAAATCATAGTATAAGCCAATATTACCGGAATACATTATGATGAATTTGTCTACTAGCCCATACTTTTCTTTAAAAGCTACGACCTTAGGATGATCTGCTTCCACTGGATAGATTTCTTTCTCATTAATCCAATTGTTGATCATTACTGTCTTAGGCACTTTCTGACCTTTAAAACGGTTATGTACGGTCTGAACTAAATCTCGGCCAACTGTGATTATCAAGTCGCTCTGGCGGCAACTGAACTTATCGAAAAACATCATTACACCAGTAATAAGTTTATTGTTACTGAAATTAATCGCCAGTATCTGCTCTGGGTTGAAATCCTGAATATTATAAATATACTTTGCGTGTTTCATCCATTTTCCCCACACACCCAGCAAACCTCCGAGAATAGGCGGCTGAGAAATAGAAAACACATAGTCTTGTTTACCAACTTTGAAAGTTGCCAGCATAGAACCAAGGAAATAGGTCAATATATTCTTGATGCGGCTTCTCGTGTTGGTCTTACTAAATTCAGGAACTCGAATTCTAAGAATCTCTACATTATTTATACTTTCTCTATAAAACCTCTGTGTCTTATACTCATCTTCCACGATCCCTAAATAACTAGGTACAACACAAATCACTGTGATATCAAATTTTTCCTGCATTCCTTCCGCCAACTCTCTCAGGATCTGACCGGTAGAGGCAGTATCCGGGATGTAATAATGAGCATAAATCAACAAATTTTTCTTTCCACTCATTCATTCAGATCCTTTCCTTACTTATCATCCGGGTAGAGCATCGGGATTACACCTACTTTAGTACTACGATTTATACGATTCCTTTTCACATTTTCTCCTGCTATAGAATTCTGCATGTCTTGTTAGTCCCTTTGGAAAATATCTCTTGTATAAACCGTATCCTTCACATCGTTCAGGCAACTGCCATATCTATTCGCAATGCTTGCATTGCTCATTGACTTAAAATTTGCCAAGTCATTCACAACCACAGAACCGAGGGAGGTTTCACCATCTTCCCATGTCGGCTCATATATTACAATGGTCGCCCCCTTAGCCTTGATGCGCTTCATGACACCCTGATTGATCTGCTGCGTATTCAGCCCTTTCATCTCCGCATAGGTGTCCAGCTCATTGAAATATGCAACACGCAGAGCCAGAAATGTATTGGCAAAGAGCTTTACGGCCTCTGCTTCAGTAAATCCCATAAACAGCGTATCAATGCACCATCAGCCAACAGCTCTGCAAAGACCTTCTCAGCATCAACCAGTCGTTAGTCATTCATATCTGTGCCCATGATAATACGGGACGGGTACAAGTTATCGTAGAAAGCCTTGGATTCACACAAAAACTCCGGGCTAAAGATGATATTTTTGCTGCCGAACTTCTCACGTACAGACTGTGTATATCCAACTGGGATGTTAGACTTGATAACCATGACGGCGTGGGGGGATACTCTATTACTAGCTTGATCACCGCTTCAACAGCAGATGTATCAAAGTGCTGTGTCCGGCTGTCGTAATTTGTCGGGGTTGCGACTACCACAAAATCCTCATCCGAGTACGCTGCTTTCGCATCCAGTGTGGCTGTCAGATTCAGTTCCTTTTCCTCAAGATATTTTTCAATATAGTCATCCTGTATGGGCGATTTTTTATTGTTAATCAGCTCAACTTTTTCAAGCATAACATCTACAGCTATGACCTTATTGTGCTGTGCTAAAAGCACTGCCAGAGATAGTCCTACATAACCAGTATCGGCTACTGCACACAGAGCAAGGCGACAGAGGAAGACCAACTTCACCTGTCGCTTTGTTTAGAACCTTCTGTATCACACAAATCCCCCCTCAGTTCCAAATAATTGTTATTATTTTGAGTTTCCATCCTCAGACTGCCCCCTTCTGACCCAACACAATAAGCACTGTTCTCCAAATGATCTTCAGATCCAGCCCCAATGTCCATTCTGTTATGTACTGGGCATCCAACTCTACGACTTTCTCGAAGTCCACGATGTCGCTTCTCCCGCTTACCTGCCACATACCGGTTAGTCCCGGCCGCATTGCGAGCCGCTTGCGATGCCTGACTTCATACTGCTCATACTCATCCACTGTCGGTGGCCTTGTGCCGACCAGACTCATCTCGCCTTTAAGAACATTCAGGAACTGGGGAAGTTCATCAATGCTGCTTTTCCTCAGGAAATGTCCTATCGGAATGATTCTCGGGTCATTATCCATCTTGAACATGAACCCACTCATTTTGTTCTGAGCCATCAGCTCTTTCTTCCGCTCCTCTGCATCAGGATACATTGTGCGGAATTTATATATTCGAAACCGTCTTCCATTGCGTCCCACCCTTTCCTGTGAAAAGAACACAGGGCCCGGTGACTGCTTCTTGATGATCGGTGCAAATATCAGAAATGCAATTCCTGTTATAAGTAATCCCACCAGGGCACCCAGAATATCCAGGGTTCGTTTGAAGAACAATTGCCGCGGTGTTGCAAATTTCATGCTTGAGGATAATACCATATAGCCTGCAAACCTTTGAATCTTTTTATTCTCAACATTCGTTGTGAATCTTGCAAGGTTCACATGAGCGACCAGACCCATGCTCACAAAAATGCTCATCAGCCTTTCTGCTTCTTTTTCATAACCCGGAAGATCGATAAACACTTCGTCTATAATGTTATCCTGTATGTATTTAATGATATTGTCCTTATCAGCTACGACAGGGACATATTTAATAACCTGCCCTACTTTATCAGGTTTATCATAAACTGCACATGCTGTTAGTTGGTAGTCTCTATACGGCTGCAGGAGTCCTTCAATTGTATCCTCAATCCTGCCGTCCGTGGAAATAATCAGGACTTTTCTGAGTACTTTTTTTCCGCGGATTCTGATTCGGATGATTCTCTTCCAAAACAATCTTGCAACAATCATCATGCAAACACTAGCCGGATACATCGCCATTACGATAATTCTGGAATACGAACTTGATTCTTTAAAAATAAACATCCATACAATCAGTCCGACTGTAACTGCTCCTGCATGGAACAGGGACTGTTTTATCTCAGCCACATATCCACGGCCAATTATATTCTCATAGCTATTCATGAAAAATACTACTAGAATACTTACGAAAACAATCGCCCATACCATATTCTGATATTGGTCTGTTAATCCACCTTTTGGAAAACCATTCCTTATTAAATAAGATATAAAAAATGCGGTCTCCAGACACAGTATGTCAATTATGGTAAAATCTAAATGCTTAGTCCACCCCTTCAGGAAGTTCTGATTCATTGTTCACTCACACCCTCATACAATACTCAGATCAACAACAGGCCTCCACCTGTTACGGCTTTTATTATTCGCCGTAGCTGCCGTAATACTTACCGTAATAACGGCCGTAATACTGATTCTGCTTCATATCTACTTTATTCAGTACCACTCCCAGAATAGGACATTCTGACTTTTCAAGCTGTTTTTTTACATTTCTTGCAAACTTATAACTGATTGCCTGGGATGCGATCACCAGCACCGCTGCATCACACTGTTTTGCTATTATGGCGCTGTCGATTACGCTGCCAAGCGGCGGTGCATCTATAATTATGTAGTCATATACCTTTCTTGCGCTGCTGATCAGGGACTCAAACTTCTTATGTCCCAAAAGCTCTGCCGGGTTTGGAGGTACTACGCCTGCGAACATGACAACCAGCCCCGGGCGCTGTGTCTTGTACATTATGTCGCCTACTTCAGCCTGGCCTGCCAGAAAGTGTGATAGCCCTTTAATGGTTCCTGTCATCTTCTGACGTCCGGCGAGTACAGATTTTCTCAAATCCGCATCAATAAACAAGACTTTCTTTCCAGCCTCTGCCAGGGAATTTGACAGGGACAGGGACACCGTACTCTTCCCTTCGTTTGGTGTGCAGCTTGTAAATACGATAACTTTCTTATCCGCTCCGGAAAATTCCAAGTTAGTACGAAGAGTCTTGTACGCTTCATTACTCCTGAAATCCTTATCCATCCCTTTTAAGATCATTTCCTGCATATTAGTTACCCTTCTTCTTTCATTTATCTCATTCCTAGCCTTAATGACTCATTTCATGTCCCGGCTCAGTTTCTATTTTCTTCAGCATGGCTGCTGCATTAGTATAAAATATCTTTTTCATATATTCAGTGCCATATTTTTTCTTCACATAAGCGGCGGCTTTCTCCATGTGTGGAGCTCTGCTGCCGGAATTGTGTGCATCCGAACCTACCGCAAACACCATCTCATGCTCCAGCAGTTCTCTTACAAACTGTTTTGCCCTTCTGCCCGAGTCTCCTGTTATACTTCCTGAGTTAACCTGTATATTAACTCCCATATTCCAGATATGCTCTGTAAGTTCAAACTTATCAACCAGACATAGATACCTCTCAGCATGTGCCAGAATCACTTCATAGCCCGCGAGCTGTATATGCTGAAGCCCCTGCTTTATATAGCTGAAATTATCTGCGGGAGAAAATTCCACCAGCACCTGATTTCTGCGGTTCATCGAAAGAACCTCTCCCTGCCGCAGTTTCTCCGGGATATCCTGACCAAAATAAATTTCCGTACCTAGGTAGATGCGGAATTTGTCGTCAATCCTCTGTGCAGCTTTACGAACCAGGGTCAGCTTCTTTCTCAGTATCTCAGGCTGTTCGTGCCCTCTGCGTGGGTGATAATGCGGTGTCGCTATCATACAGCGGACTCCTTCTTCATACGCAATGCGAAGCATCCTCTCTGTCTCTTCCATGTTAGCAGCCCCATCATCTACGCCGGGAAGAATATGGCAATGCATGTCAATATATCTTTCCATCTGGCGGTCTCCTAGTCGTTTATATCTATTCCTATCATTTTAAGCATCTATGGCATCAAATTTATCCTATATCATATGAACCATCAGATACATCCTTTAGTCTATCGCTAACTCCCTGTTTTGTCAAGGAAACTGCGCAAAATAGATGGAATCTTATCACAAACTGTCGTATTATGCAAATGACCATAAACCCATAAAAAAGGCAGTTTCTTTTATTATAAAAACCTATTTGCAATCACACATGAATACTTTCTTTATGAAAAATACACTGTTTCCCCCAATATTTCGGCTTATAATTATTAACATCTGACAAAAGTAAAATTTTCCTTAAATGTCATTATTTTTTAGCATTTATCTTTAACGGATCAGAGAGGGATACTGCCAGGAGAATTTTTTATTTTATAGAATGTGCTCCTTTAAAACAAAAAAATCTCTTTCCAACCATTTCAAGTCAGAAAGAGATCTTGTACGCTTATGTTTTTCAGCCATTTAATAATACTTGAAAAAGTATGTATTATTTGTTATAAGCTTTTTTTCTGTTTAATCCGTAAACGCCAGCAGCTGCTGCCATTGCGATTAAACCTAATGTAAGAACTAATGAAGACTCACCTGTCTTTGGTGATGTTCCATTGCTTGTTCCATTTCCTGTGTTTGTTAATGTGCTGTTATCAACTACAACTGCTACTGGTGATAAGCTTGTAAATGTAGCAGTAATCACACCGTCACCAACACTTGTTGTTACATCTTCCCAGCCGTTCTCACCAAAGTGAAGAATTGCTGCTTTTGTGCTGGATGTTGCTCCCGGCAACGGGAATGTGATTGTAAGAGCGCCGTCTTTTTCAAAATCCCAGTCAGGTGCTGTTAAATCAAATGCAGATACAAGTGTTCCGTTCGGAACCACTGCTTTAATAGTTCCTTCGTCAGGTGTCTGTGTTGCAGCTGCATATGTTACAGTTACTGCATTGCCGTTTTTATCAACGGCCTTTGTTCCGCTCTTGAAATCAGCGGATGGGCTTCCTGCTGCGAATACGCCCATTGTCATAGTGAAGAGCATTGTGGCTGAAAGTAATACTCCCACTAACTTTCTCATTCTACTTGTTTTCATGACTAGTCCCTCCTAAGTAAAATATATTTAATCTAGTTCATTTACACATTGTATCACATATTTTTTAATTTGTAAAAGGTTTTGACAACAATTTCCTTTAATTCTGCTTCATTCGTATAGAACTCATCGTGTTCTTTACCGGCTTTCTCTTCGCCCGGGATCGTCTGAATCTCGCCGTCTATCTCATATTTCGATAACGCCATAATCTCATCAGCGCTCATGTCTGTTGTGAAGTATGGATTGGCACCTGTCATCAGTTTTGAATAAATCTCGGTATCCTTCTGTGATGCATTTTTTAGCTGCGATACCAACGCCATAAGAAACTGTGTCTGTCTTTCCATTCTGTCATTATTGCTTCCGGTGACTGTGATATCTCTGTACCGCACATACTTTTCTGCCAGCGCACCTTTCAATGAAAGTGTCTTCCCCTTTTCAAAGGACTTGTCCACATAGGTATAGTCTTTCGGCACTGTGATCTCGACGCCGTCCATCAGGGTGGTAATTGCTGAAATACCATCAATGCTCATAGCGATGGACGAACTAACCGGGACTCCGTACATTAGGTCGGATACTGCTTTTTTCATAAGCCAGCTGCTCTTCTTCTCACCGTCACCATACGCGTACTGGAGGGCAATCTGCATTTTCTGTGTTGTCAGATATTCTCCTCTTTCGGAATATACATCCACATTTGTCATTGTATTTCTGGATATCTGGAAAACCTTAACAGTCTGTTCCTTCTCATTGAGGGCCATTAGTATAATACTGTCTGCCTGACCGCCATCCCCCATATGTTCCGCATATCCCATATCACCTTTTTTATCTACCCCAAGAAAGACGACTGTTTTAATATCCCTGTTGTATTCATAAGTCTGGCCTTCATAGCTGATCGTCTTACTGTCACCAGAAGACTGGCTTTCAGATTTCACAGTTTCCCCGGTGCCTTCTTTTGCCTGAACCTGAGACTCTTTCTTCTTGGACTGGAGGAAGAACAGCGTTCCAGCCACTGCGACCAGAATAACGACAATGATAATACCAATAATAAACCCGGTATTCTTCTTTTTGTGACTCTGCTGTATATCGCTCTTACGCTTCGGACTTTCCGGACGCCTATTGTTATTGTGCTTCATATTCGTACTCATCTGTCAATACAGCTCCTACTACTAATCTGTTATCAGGCTGGGTTGCAATACAGGTGCTCATTGTTATGATTCGGCTGTCGGGTCCTACCTGTACATCATCGTTATAGTTACTGTTCAGATTTCTGACCGCTTTTAGTGAATCTAAATATGCCTGCCTCTGATTATCCTGCGTAAAATCAAAGGACATCAGAATGTGCCGGTCATCATAGACTACGGCCTCGAAGATCTCATAAGTAAGCTTCTTCTCCGGAGTATAGACATACACCTTTGAATGCTCTTTGAAAAATGTCTCGTCCTCATACTTATGTAAGTTCTGGAACATGCTTCCATCGTTCATATCGTGCCCGTATATGATTGTGTTAAAATCAGTAAAATCTTTCGCATTGTAATTCTCGGTATATATGGAACCCGGCAGTCCTGCCTGTCCATCAATCGTATTGTCAAGATAGTAGGTATTGTCCCAGGAACTCTGCACGATTGGATAGTTGATGTTCGTATCCGGAACTGTAATCCATGCATAAATGTCTTTATTCGTTTCCTGAAGCTGCTTAAAATCAATAGGGTTCTTTTCCTTAGGAGCCTCTGGGTCTTTTGCTTCCGGTTCCTCTTCCTTTTCCGGTTCCAGATTCACCTGCTTTTGCACTTCATCATAGACCTTGCCCTTTTTATTTTGTGAAACAAAATAATACGCTATATACGCAATACATACTGCTGCAATGATAACCAGAACAACTGTTAAAATTCTTTTTGTAGTCTTTTTCAATGTCTGTTCCCTTCCTCCTATTTCTTATGAGTCTGGGAAGCGCCGGACTTCCTTTTCTTTTTCTTTTTCTCGTGACCGCTTTTCTCCATGTGCTGCTTCTTAACAGCGGATTCCCCTTCTTCCAATGGAATCATTGCCAGAGTATTCAGCTCCAGGTATTTCTTGATATCCTCTTCGGTCTTAAGCGTATCATCCAGAAGAAGCATTACTATAATCACTGCCGCTGCAAGAAATGCTGCAAGCAGTCCTCCGATTGCTATATTCTTTTTCAAGGACGGGCTGGAAGGATTCTCAGACACAACGGCATCTTCAACGATACTCGGCTTGTCTGTGCTCATTACCTCGGCAACCCGGTCAGCAGTAGCATCAGCCATCGCATTAGCAATATCCTTTGCCAGCTCAGGGTCCGGATTCTCCACGCTGATCTTTAGAATACGTGTATCTGCCGGATTATTAATGGTAATTGTACCAACCAGCTCTTCATATGTAGCGTCCAGATTCAGTTCGTCAATTACCGCAGTTACAACAGGACGGCTTGTTGCCAGTGTCTCAAAATCGACTGTCAGCTGTGTCCCCATCTGTATATCTGCAAGGGATGTAACACTTGTCGTCTTTGTCAATATGTAGATCATGGAGGAAGAGGTATATTGAGGTACCATTAAAAACTTAGTAGCTGCGCCTGCAATCACAGCTCCTCCTATCAGGCACAATATAATCAGCCATGCCTTCCTCCATAATGCGTGGAATATTTCCAGTAAATCAATCTCTATCTCATCATCCCTTAACTGTTCTTCCATTGTTAAAATCTCCTCTATTATCCCTAGAATCTGTTCTATTCTAGCACAGGAGAAGTCAAAAAACAACCAGCAATCAATAAATCCGGCATAAAACTACCATAAAAACACATTTTTTTACTACAGATTTCTGCCTCTGACGACAAATACCGTTATAGAGTACGACCCAAAGGCGCAGACTATAACGGTATACCAAGCCCATTCAAAAGTTCTATTATTTTATCCTGTTTCTTCTATATAAATGGTGCGTTGAAAAAGGCTTTTCATTGTTCTGTATATTTGTTGTTTACCGGATCTCCCTGACCGGAAACTGTATCTCCGAAAGCCACTCCTCCTCGGAATCTTTATTCCAGATTCCGTCAATATAAGATTCCCGCGGATTTCCACATATTTCATACCCGTTTTCCTCTACAAACCTGATGACAGCGCCATATGCCTCCGGGAAACCTTCATATGGCCCTTTATGCAGCAGGCAGGCCGCCTTCTCGATTTTCGGGAGTACCTTGAATTGAATCATCTCAGAATCCGGCTTTTGTTCAACAACAGCCTCACAGATTTCTATGTCTATGTCTTCTTCCCTGTACCCGCCGTCATGATAGATCGAAAAACAGTACTCCGGCTCTGCACAGACACAACCTAGCCGTTCCATCTCCTGTCCCATTCCGGGAAAGATATCGAACATTGTGTCATAATCAGGCATAACCGTCCGCATAGAAGCAACAATGACTTCCGGCAGTTCTTTTATCAGCACATGATAATTTGTGTCTATTTTGTCTTCTGCGAGATAGCATTCTACCTGTGCAAGCTTAGCCGTTTTCTCTGCTATTTCACTCAGAATCTGCTGCTTCTTGGCGAGCAGTAATTTCCGCTCAGATGCACCGTTCTGCACCGCCTTTATTTCTTCCAGAGAAAATCCCATATTCCTCAGTGCCAGGATCTGGTGGATAACCGGCAGCTGCCCTGCGGTATAATAACGGTATCCGCTCTCCTGATCTACATAAGCCGGGGCCAGCAAGCCCTGCTCGTCATAATGACGCAGCGCTTTCACCGTTACATGGTTCATCCCCGCAAACATCCCGATCTTATACAGTTTACTCGGTACTTTTTCACATGTATGATCTTTCCTCAATTCTCTCGCCCTCCTGTCGCCGGGACCTGTGCAGTCATACACAGGCCGCCGGCTTTTTTATGTTATCCACATTCTCTTCTGATATTCTCCACTTTATTCCCATCGGAAAGTGAATTTTGACAATAAACTGCAGATTACTGTGATAGCAATCATCAAAATAATAATTCCTGCCGCATTTTCAACCGGATCTCCCATTGAAATCTGTTTCATGAGCTTAATCCCCTGAGTCAGTGGCAGAACAGATGCCACTGTCTGCATCCCTTTCGGGAACAACTCGAAAGGAATTGTCGCGCCTGATAAAAACAGCATCGGAAAATATACTGCAGTCGTAACTACATTTGCCATCTTTACACTTTTGCACAGTCCCGCCAGAAATACGCCGATACTATACATGGCAGTCATCACCAGCAGATAGGAGCATATAAACAGGAATGGGCTGCCTTTCATCCTGTATTGAAACACAAATGCCGCTACAACAGATACTGCAATCCCGGAAAGAACCGCCGTTGCAACAGAGCAGGCCACGATCGCACTCATCAGCGTCATCGGTGTACATGGTGTGACAAAAAAATGTTTTAAAATCTTCTTATCCCGATAGTCCGCAACAGTAAGGGGAATCCCCATAAATGCGCTTGCACAGATCCCTACAGCCATCAGAGATGCGAATGCGCTCTGGAGAAACGTATAGCTGCTGCCTCCTGCCGTCTTGTTTCCTGCTACCACTGCAATCAAAACAAGAACTCCCACAGGCATGCCCACGCCGAAAATCAGCATATCTGGACATCTCAGTCCCAGTTTCTGCTCTACTTTATATAAGGTCCAGAAACGTTTCATGCTCTCTCCCCCCTCTCATATGCCATAGATACGCATCCTCCAGATTATCGAAGGGACTGGCGTCAACAACCTCTTTGACCGTCCCCTGCGTGACTTTCTTCCCATCCTTAATCAGCAGGATTCTGTCACACAGGCTTTCTGCCTCTTCCATATAATGTGTCGTCAGAAATATGGTAGTTCCTTTCTCTTTCAGCTCCTTTAGTGTCTGCCAAACTTCCCTGCGCGCCTCGGTATCAAGCCCGGTTGTCAGTTCATCCAGAAATACCAGTTCCGGATTTGGAATCAGCGCCAGCACTACCGACAGTTTTTGCCGTTCTCCGCCGGACAGCTTATCCACCGGCTGTTTCTCAAACTGTTCCAGCTTGAACTGACGTAAAAGCTTGTGATAGTCAGAAGGGTGACTGTACAATACCGACATCTCCTCGCAGATCTCCCCGACGCGGATATAGTTCTGATAATGAGAAGACTGCAGCTGGACGCCAATGCGTTCAAAGATCTCCCGTCTTTTTTTGACCGGGTCACACCCCAGAACCTCGGCCGTCCCACTGTCAGCTTTCTTTAAGCCAAGCACAGTCTCAATCGTCGTACTCTTTCCCGCTCCATTCGGCCCGAGCAGGCCAAATACTTCCTGTTCCTTCACCCGGAAAGACAGATGATCTACAACAGTCCTGCCCCTAAATGATTTTGTGAGTTGGTTCACTTCCATACATAATTTCATGCTTTCATTCCTCCTTACAGGAAACATCGTATATCCTCCCGTAAGGTAAGAGTCAAGCATTTATTATATAAGATCTCCTTACTTTTTATCCCGCTTCCGTTTTGCAGGAAACTTTTTTTCAAACAGCTCTAATTCAGCCGGTTCAACCTCGAAACAGCTGTCAAACTCCAAAACCCCGGAATGTTTCTGCAGATATCCTTCCTCCAGTTCCTTCGCCATGAAGAATTCAGCCTCTTCCCCCGGATTCATTTCCGGCAGGTAAATTCCGTAACCTGCCGCCGCACGAAACCCAAACCTTCCGTAATAATCCGGGTTCCCGGTAATTATAACCGCCCGGAAGCCTAATTTTTTCGCCTTTTCCATTGTTGTCTGGATCAATGCTTTCCCAATCCCCTTTTTCTGATAATCGGGATGGACACTGACCGGACCGAATACAATGATATCATCGCACATTTCCCCGCCGCGGAACATTCTGCTATATACAATATTCCCGACAATCTTTCCTTCATCCTCCGCAACATAATCCAGCTCTTTCACAAAAGACTTCTGGCCTCTCAAATTATGAAGGACTAAATGCTCACTGCACCCGGGACTATACACGTTCCAGAAAGCTTCTCTTGTCAGGTTCTCAACCTCTTCATAATCTTTTTCTTCCTCTAATCTCAGCCTCATATCTGTTCCTCTCTTTCATTTTTTCATAGACTTCTTTCCATAAATTTATTCTTCCATCATGATTGTCTGCTCCGTATACTTTCTCGACATATCATGTTCCGCTTTTCTTTTTTCCACGCTGTCAAAGATAATGGAAAAATCATAATCCTCAGGATACAGCTGGTCCGCCGGAACGTGGAGTTTTACCCGTTTATGGTTCATCCATATTTTCTTGTCCCGCATCTGTATTCTGAGTACACCTTTTTCATTCGCGGTTTGGCACACGATACCAATCTTGCGGTCAGGCATAACCATTACGCTGTCTCCGACCTGAAATTTCAATGCATCTGTCTGCTTTCTAACATTTTTCTTCCTCTGGATCTTAGGCTGCGGCGCCTTCTCTAACTTCTGTTCTTCCCCACTTCTAAGCACATCCTTTCCGTAGGCCGCCCGTGCTGCATTCTCCAGCATATATTTCGGCATTCCCAGTTTCTCTGCGATATAGAAGGCACAGCTTTCTCCGGCCTCCCCGATTACCATTTGATACAGGGGCCGCAGGCTTTCCTTGTCAAAGGTCATCTTTGCATTGATGATACCCGGAGTCTTGCCGGCATAGTCCTTTACCTCCGGATAATGTGTCGTAACAAGGAACAGAGCACCGCTTTTTCTCAGTTCTTCCAAAATCGCAACTGCAATCCCCATGCCCTCTGCCGGGTCTGTACCGGAGCCAAGTTCATCCATTATGACCAGACTTTCCCGTCCAGCCTGTTTCAAAATATCCATCACATTCCTGATATGGGCAGAAAAAGTAGAAAGATTCTCAGACAGATTCTGCCCGTCCCCGATATCACACAGTATGGCATTATTCATACAGATGTCTGCCTCTTCGCAGGCCGTATGCAGCCCGCACTGCGCCATCATGCAGTTCAGTGCCACGGTCTTGATCGCCACAGTCTTTCCGCCTGTATTCGGCCCGGTAATGATTACGCCCCTCACTTCCTGCTCATCAGCCAAACGTCCGCCTATCTCAAAATCCAGCGGCACATTGATCTTTCTATCCATCAGCGGATGGCGGGCATTCTTTAACCGGATATACCGCCCTGTATTGATCTCAGGTTTTATACCTCCGTACTCCAGGCTTAGTTTCGCCTTTGCAAAAATGAAGTCCAGCTTTTCCACTGACTGGTTATTCCTGCGGATTATCTCCTCTTTATCTGACAGCATCCCCGTCAGTGTATATAGAATTTTTATTTCTTCATTTTCCTCATCAATGCGCAGCTCCTGCAATTCATCATAAAGTTTTCCCACAGAAGCGGGTTCTATAAACAGCGTACTGCCCGTCGACGACTTATCCAGTACGGAACCACTGACTTTGAACTTATACTCCTTTTTGACAGGAATACAGATGTGGCCGTTTCGCATCGTACTAAAATTATCTGACACGTAAGATTTATTTGCCCTGATAGCTGCATCTGCCTTTTCATGCATTTTTGCATCTGTTTTGTCAATTGCCTCCCTCAGGGATTTTAGGGTTTTTGAGGCATAGTCATCGACTCTCCCTCCTCTGATCTTCGCGCTCAGTTCTTCATATATATCATCCAGCGATTCCAGATTCTCTTCATAATAGGCCAGTCCTATCTCATACATTTTACACCGGTTCAGATAATCCTTCAATCTTCTCACAGAAGTCAGTGTGGATGCCACAATCTCAAGCTGTTCGGGAGTCAGGCAGCCGCCCTTCCCTGCGGTCTCAATCATGCTTTCGATTCCCTGAAGGGCTGTTGCAGGCGGATTTCCACACTTTTCTATCATCGTCCTGGCTTCTGTCGTTTCTCTGAGTTTCTTTCTGACTTCCAGTTCTGACAGGTATGGGGCCAGGTTTTTAATTTCCAGTTTTGCTTTCTCCGTGTATGCAAATTCTGACAGCTTGTTTTTTATCTTATCAAATTCAAGTATTTTTTCTGTATTTAACATTTCAATCTAAACTCCTTTTACTTTTTCACTGCCTGCGGACGGACCCGCTATAGCTTTCTGACATTTTGCTTTTAAAATCTCCATATTAAAATAAAAACACGGGAATAGTCAATCTGCCTTTTCCAGACATACTATCCCCGCGGCGCAAAAATAGCATGACCATACAGCCATGCTATAAGCAATCTATGAATTCAAAGATATACACGCTATGTGTTATGCAGCATTCTTGTAAGGCAGATAAAAGGACGCAGTTCACCCGTAAGCACGGGAATACAGCCACCCTTCACAACTATTTAATTAGCCATGTTCTCCATTACTGCCACAATTAACATACACTACCTCTTTCGCAATTTTTTCTTGATTATAAACGATACAGTTGGAATTGTCAACTTCATTTTCTGCTGTATCAGCATCCCCCACGCTGCACCGGTATTAATATCTGCAGCATGAAGATATTCCCTTCCCCATTCACGGTAATAGTGCCATTATATTTTTCCGCCGTATACCGGATACTCTTCATACCGTACCCGTGGTCCCGCTTGTTCTTCTTTGTTGTGACCGGAAGGCCGCCTTCAAAATGCAGTTTGTTTTCGTAATAGTTCTGTATCTGTATCATTAACAGGCTGTTCTGATTTATAATCTTGACACTGATCACCCGTTTCTCCGGCTCTTTTAAGTCCAGCACTGCCGCTATCGCATTATCCAGCGCATTGCCGAAAATAGCATAGATGTCTTCCAGCTTCATGAAGTCCAGTTTCGTTCCGTCCGCCATGCAGGACCACTGGATCCTGTGGTTCTTGCAGAACAGGCCCTTTTCCATCATAACCGTATCCAGCGCCTTGTTTCCGGTGTTCAGGGCAGTGTCGTAGATCATAATATCGTTCTCTATCTCATTGAAGTATTCTTCCTTTTCCTTCTCATCCGTGATCTCCCGAAGTGCCCGGATCTGGTGTTTCAGATCATGGCATTTCCGGTTAATGCTTTCTATCGTCTCACTCGTTACCTGATATTGCTTTTTCTGCTGCCGCCACGCGGAGTTGATGCCGTCGAGTTCTCTTTGCAGGCTCATCTTTTCTTTCTGGTTAATCTGCACCCAAAGTACATAGAAACAGCAGAGCCCGTCGATCACCCTGTATATGATTCTGTGCCACATTCCGGCCTCGAATCCTGCGATCGCAGAGTTATCGAGGATACTGAGAATCCAAACCAGCAGAATGATCGTAGCAATAGGGAACAGCGCCTGCCTGCTTGCCGCAAATTCTCCCTTTTCAGGCAGTTTCTTTGCGAAGAACTGATAAAAGAGCAGATAGATCACGACATAAATTAAGAGGGAGATCAGGCCGCTTTCCCCTCCTGAAATCTGGTAGATCAGATAAATATCGAATGCGATATGCTGCATCCCGCATCCGCACACGGCGCAGTAAGCCGCCTGCTGCCACGTCGCATCCAGCACGAACTTCGCAAACATGATGCAGACAACAATATAAAAGGCCCAGTATGTAAACGGGAATGCTCCGTTTTCGGGAACGCCATAGTACAGGTTTACAAAATAGGAACTGGCGACCAGAACCCCGGCGCTTCCCCATGCCCTGACCGCAAAATGGCTCCGTTTCCTTGCCGGAACTGCGAAAACAATACAGGCTGAGAGGATCTGAACCATATATGATATTTTATCCCAGAACGCCATCATAAGCTAACCCCTCCCATATAATTTGCCAGTGCCTGGAGAAACTCTTTCTTCCTGGGACGGCTGATTTTCAGCCACTGCCCGCCGACCTTGATATCCTCCTTATTCACACAGTCCACATATTTCAGATTCACCAGATAGCAGTTATTGCACCGTTTAAAGGACAGCCCCGCAAGCTTATCTTCCAGCTCTTTCATGGAAGCCTTCTGTTTAAACTCCCCCTCGTCCGTATGGTAGTACAGGTAATGTCCTTCTACCTCCACGTAGTACAAATGGTCGGTAGAAAACTTCTGTATCCCGTTTGGAGTCGTTACAACGATATTCCTGCTCTTTTTATTGCCAATGATGCTTAAGGCGCTCTTCATCTTCATGGCAAACGAATAGTAATTCACCGGCTTTACCACAAAATCCAGAGCCCGTACCTCGTATCCACGGATCGCCATCTGAGCCATGTTTGTCACGAATATAATGGTTACCTCATTGTCCATTTCGCGGAGTTTTTTTGCCGTGTCCAGTCCATCCATCCCGTCAAGGTCAATATCCAGACAGACGAGGGAAAAGGAATCATCATATGCCGGTAAAAATTCTTCCCCCGATGCATATGTCTGCACCTTTAGCTCTTCTCCAAGTTCTTTCTGCAATTCCATAAAATATTGAGACAGCGTCTTACGTTCCTGTTCCTCATCATCCACAACTGCGATTTTTACCATTTTATCCCCCTGTTTACGTTACCAGGACCCGGGTCTGATTTCACCCTGCCGGCTTTGTTACAGTCTTTTTGCGTACATATTTCTTTTATTATAGCAAACGGCGGAGGTAATATCCAGACACATGCACAACCTGATCCGCCATACATCCCAAGATATTCCCTTCGCCATCTGCGCTAACTATATTATGCCCTTTTTGCGGCTTCCCCTTCCGGAAAAATAATTTTAAATACAAAGAAATAAATAATCATTGATACCCCGCCTGTAATAAATGTAACAAGCAGATTATAGACCGCCGGTGCAAAGTAGGCTTGTGCTACCGGCATCCACAGTCCGTTCACGCCGTTGCATACAAGTGAAATCAGCACCCACGCGATAAAGTACCACATGACCTGCCAGGAAATCTTTCCGTGGCTTTTAAATGTGATGTTTCTCTGAAGCGGGAAATTAATGCACTGGGCAAGGAAGGTTCCCAGTTCATAGCTGATAAAATATCCTAGCCCGCCGCCAATCACCACTTCCCCGGCAGTATTTTTTGCCACTTCATACCCGAGTATATTCCATTTATAATCAAACCCGGCGATATGCACAGGTATCTGGGGCCACATAAACTCTGTGCCCGCAAGTCCGATGCCGAACAGATAGGGGAGAAATGTGAATGCCAGATATTGAAAAATGGTAACACTCATACTAAATACCCAGAAGTAAAATATCTGGTAAATCCATTTGGCGGCTTTTGGGTGCGCCTTGCTGTAATTTCCCCACTTTTCCAGCCACCAGCCGGCCAGACCCTTTTTTTGTTTTTCTTCCATGATACGCCAACCTGCCTTATGATTGCTTTTATATTTTAATACAGGGCAAAAAAGATTTTATTCTTCTTTGACCGGCCGGATTACAGTCTGAGCTTCTCCGTATCTGCTTTTCGCAAATATGGTGATTTCTCCTGTATGATCCGGCTTTACCACTGCCATTGCTTCGCCGTAATAGGTGTCGGCAGTGTCTCCCAGATAGCTTCTCGTATAAAACGGGCAGGCACTTCCCAGTCCAAGGAGCGTCCCTCCTTTTACAGCAACCTTTACAGGACCTTTCGCCAACGGTTTCACGATGCCGTTCTTATCTGTATATTTCAGCCGGACATAGCACAGTTCACCCTCTTTGAATGCTTTCTGCTCCGGTTCCAGTGTCAGACAGGTTTCCTCCCCTGCCGTCCGGAGGGAAGTCTCGGCGATAAGCACTCCGCCTGAATCATAGGCAGCTGCTTTTATCACGCCGGCGTGGTACTTCGTATGGAATACCACCCTGCAGTCATTTTTTACAGCTTCTTTTCCCACACATTTCCCATTGATGTATAGTTTGACATGGTCTGCACGGGCATAGACTTCTACTTTGGCATCTTTCCCCTCACAGCCATTCCACGACCAGCTTTCAATGGCATTGGTCATCTTCCATGCAGACGGGGAGTGTTTCTTATCTGTATTGTTTACCGGAACCACGGCAATTCCGATCTTATCCAGTTCAAATGCCACCCTTGTATACTTCATTTCCGCAAGCGGCTTTCCGGTGAGGTCAATCCTTCCGGAACCGGCGCTTACCCATCCCATTCCGTTATCAAAACGTGGGGCGTAATCCTTATACTCCCATGAGCCGATACCCGTTTCTCCAAGGTAATCCATGCCCGCCCATACGAAATCTCCAATAATGCGTCTGTTCTTCTTGGCTTCCTCCCAGAAACGATAGGCATCCGCGCAAAATGTCTCACTCCCGAGAATCAGCCGTTTCGGGTATTTCTTCAAATCATGGCGGTACCGGAAAATACCGTAATTGTAACCTGCCACATCCATCCGGGCAAATGCATCCTTCGTCTTAAGGTCGCATGGATAGAGCGTTGCGCCGGATTTCATGAAGTTGGCGCCAAAGATGCCTGCAATTGTATTAAAAAATTCACTGCCCACTGCTTTTTTCTTCTTAGCGTCTTTCACTGCCTGTTCTGCTTTTTTGTCGCTGTACACACCGAAGCCCATAGAGCTTAAAAAGTTAAAGAAAATATTAATTCCGCAGGTCACCGGCCTTGTGCCGTCCAGCTTATGCAGCCACTGTGTCATCCTTCCACACAGCTCGATCCCCTGTTTCTGCGCCGTCTCGGATACTTCATTTCCAGTCGAATACATGATAACGGACGGATGGTTGTAGTCCCGGTCAGTGATTGCCTTCAGGTCCTCTTTATAGTGCTTCGCTACTTCTCCTGCATAGTCGTATCTTGTCTTATGGATGTACCATACATCCACATACTCATCCACCAGAAGCATCCCCTGTTCATCACAGGCATTGAGCAGTGCTTTGGAGCATGGGTTGTGCGCCGAGCGGATTGCATTGTATCCGTTTTCCTTTAAAAGCCGTACCTTCCTCTTCTCTGAGAACTCATAGGCGCAGGCGCCCAGGATGCCGTTGTCATGATGGACGCACGCTCCGCGCAGGATGATGCGCTTTCCATTGATACAGAACCCCTTTTGAGGGGTGCACTCGATCATGCGTATTCCAAACCGCTCCTCCTGCATGTCTTCCCCATATGTTACCCGGCATGTATACAGATACGGGTGTTCAGGCATCCATGTCACCGCCTCCGGAATCTCTAATTCACAGTCCAGCCTGCCCTCGGTTTCTTTCGTTACTTCGGCAATACACATTCCTTTTGCACCGTCTCCTGACATCGTGTCCAGAATCTCAACCTTTATCTGGCCTGCCGCCGATGCCTCTGCCTGAACCCGGATTCTCGGATTTTTGTAATCCTGCGTTGTGATCCGGACAGACTCCGGCCGGATGTGATTCTCAGGATATACATGCAGCCATACCGGGCGGTAAATCCCTGTGCCGGAATACCAGCGGCTGTTAGGCTGGTCACTATTTTTCACCTCTACTGTCAGCACATTGTCTGCCCCAAAAACAAGATCCTTTGTCACGTCCACATAAAATCCGGTATACCCGTAGTCATGGAATGCAATCTTCCTGTCATTCAGATAAACAGATGCCTTCCTGTATACCCCTTCAAATTCAAGGAGCAGTTTCTTATCCTTGTATTCATCAGGTACGCTGAATTGTTTTTCATAAGTATAATCCTGCGCGTCATACCAGCCGGTATTTACGCCGCCCGGACTGTTTTCACTCTTGCTGTCAAGGAGCATCGCATCATGGGGCACCGCTATCGCGAATGCCCCGTCTGGATGCCCTGTCCTGTAACATTTCCATCCTTCGTTAAATGCAATTTTCTGCATATGATATCCCACCTATTCCTTCACTCTTTTTAGAAAGCTGGCTATGATAGAGAGCAGCACGCTGATTCCCATGACAACCGCGATGGAAATAATCGTGTTTACCTGACTTGCATCTCCAAACATGTTGATCCCCTGAAACGCATCTACGAAGGACCCTACGGAATCCGTGAGTATCTTTACTGCTGCCACACTGTAACAGATCGTGGAGAGAACCATTACATAGTCATTATCTTTCACCATCAGCACAATATCCAGAATGATACCCGCTGCAAGTGCCGCAATAATTACGCCGTCCATACTGTTGTGCTTAGGAGCCCACATCATAAAGCGGATCACAGAGACAACCGCCGCGATTACGGCAAGGACCACAAAGTAAAATCCAGCTGATTTTGTCTGTAATTTCTCTTTCATTATTTCTGCACCTCCTCAACCTTAATAGCTGCTTTTCGTCTGCTTCGAATCAATACCGCAAGAAATAGAATCTCAAGAACGGCAAATACTGCGATTGCCGCATACATTGCCGGCTGCCACCAAGGTGTGATGGATACGACTTTTGAGTCTGTGCTGTAGCCGTTCATGACAGCACTGTTTGCGATAATATATAAATAATTGTGTGCGGAATCCCTGAGTTTTCCGAGGAGGTATCCGTCATCATTTGCCTTGATCTCTTTCACAAGTGCTTTTGAACTTGCGCCGCTGAAATCGAGACAGTATGTATTCGTTCCTGCTGCCAGAGTGGTTGCAAAATGAGCCTTGTACCCCTCAGCCGTAGCGACCGCATCTGTTTCCTGCTGTCCGTTAAAGCCCCACTCATTACCTAAAACTTGTGTACAGAGTGCCATACTTGCAGAACACCATTTCATACCGAGACGGTTAAATGCATGCATAACTGCCTGACCGCCGCCTTCTGTTAATGCCCCTTCACTGCCTCTTAAGGAACCTTCTCTGAATGCCTGCTCGTTAAAGAACACGCTGATTCCCTGACGGTTGTTCTCCTGGTCATTGCCTGTCAGGTGTTTTTCTCCGGAATGCACTCCCTTTGATTCCATTGCCTGTACTTCCTGCACGGAACAAAGATAAGTCATGACCGCATCTTCTGAATAATACTCGAAATTACGTCCGCCGAATGGAGTCCTGTGGAGGTTCGTACCCGGCATCCATATTTCAGCCATGCCCAGATACATTGCCTCTTCTGCCATCAGTTCCCCTCTTCGCTCTAATAAATCTTTGTTAAATGTTGCAGCCAGAATGTTTTCACACGGGAAGCAGCAGTCATCTCTGCCGTCGCCGTATTCTTTTTCATCAAACTTTCCGCCCGCACCGTCCGGTCCGTCACCGACAACAACTGCCGGTTTTCCAACGCTTGCGATTTCTGCTGTCCCGAAGTTATCGGCCGTCAGGACTGACAGTTCCTCCAGTGTAAACTGGTTCAGATATGTCTCCCAAGCCTCGTCATCATAGTCTTTTCCAATCAGAGTTGCAAGCGGGATATTCTGATTATCGCCCAATGTATAATCACTGATTGACAGGGCGTCTTCCGGTTTTTCATAGTAAATCCCGTTCAGCACCTCTATCATCTCATCCGTTGCTTCGATCTTCGTTGCACTCACCGGGTAAGTCGCATCCCAGTCATTTCTGGATAAATAGGTGACTGCATTCTCCTGCCAGTAGTTGATATCACAGTCCGCAAACTGGTTCGTGACCTCTTCGCCTGTATATTCAGAATTCCGGTAGGATGTGTCATCAAATGTTTCATCCCACTTATAAGCCTTATCTGCATTTCCTTCCGCTGCACTTCCAGTAACCGCAACCATGCCGGATGCCCCTTTGGCTGCAAGTATGTTATTTAATGCATCGTGGGAATCATCACCGATGGAAATGTAATGAGCGCCCTCGCTTATGATATATCTTTTGGCATTTACATAATCGTAGCTCGCCAGAAGGTATTTATCGCAGTCAATCGTCACCGTCTGGGATGCTCCCGGTTCCAGTACATCTGTTTTTCCGAAATCCAGTAGCTGAACCGCAGATTTTTCTACTTTATTCGTCTTTTCATAATCCCCGTATGGAGTCTGTGCATAAACCTGGACAACGGATTTTCCGGCAGTATTGCCCGTATTTGTAACTGTCACGGCAACCTTAATGTCGTCCCCGTCTATCTCCACACCGTCCAGTTTTTGTTCAAAGGAAGTGTAGGACAGTCCATAGCCAAACGGATATTGAACCTCTTCATTGTAGTTCCAGTTTTTTCCTGTAGTGGAACCTTTTGCAGAAGCAGCATTCCCTTGTCCCAAAATGGTATCCTCATAGCGGGTTTCATAATATTTATATCCCACATAGATTCCCTCTGCCTGCACACTGTACCATGCAAGATTTTCTTCAGCATCTTCCGTATTTTGCAGTACATAGTCCAGATTTGTCCAATTCTGGTTGTTAAAGCTCCCATTGACCACTGCCGGAGCTGAAAGTGAATTGACTGCATACGTGTCGGTAAGGTGTCCTGACGGATTCGCCGCTCCGGTCAGTATGTTGGCGACACCTTCGAATCCCCTCTGCCCTGGAAGGCCAATCCAGAGGCATGCATCTACATTGTACTCGTCCAGCCAGTTGAGCTCCATCGCATTGCCGCTGTTAACCAGAACAATGGTCTTTTTAAATTTGCCAGAGTCTTTAATCATCTGGAGAAGGTCTTTCTCCTCCTGATGAAGGGCAAGCTGGCTGATTCCTGTGGGATCTTCTGTCTGAACCTCCGCACCTTCACCGCCTTCTCTGGAGAGCATAACAATTGCTACATCATTATAGTCATCCTGCCATGATTCCTGAAGCTCCTTTGTATAGAAGGAACTGTCTTCCTCTCCAAGCGCCCATTCCGTCTCTTCCTGTCCGAAGCTTGCTACCCCGCTTGAACGAGATGTGCTGCTGCTTTGGTAAGCATCAAACAGCGTGTCATTTACTGCAAAGCCTGCATCTGTCATTGCTGTGTACAAGTCGATACAGTATTCTCCCTCATACCCACTTGATCCGGCCGAATTTGACTTGTAGAGCGGCTGTGCCACTGCATGGCCGAACAGGGTGATCCTCGTTTCCTCTGCCGAAAGCGGGAGTGCATTGTTTTCATTTTTCAAAAGGACGCTTCCCTCCTCCTGCTCCATTACGCTTTCGTCATATGTATCCGCGATTAATTTCTGAAGGTTTTCCGCGTTTAGCTCTCCATATTCACTCTCAAAATATGTCGTATTCTCTGTTTCTGAATCGCTTTCATTTACAACCTTGCTGGTAGAAATCCCGAGTGCCTGGTTAATCGTTCCCTGATAGCCCATCATACAGTTCATTCCCAGAGTTGACACTACCAGAAAGAACGAGGTGGCCGATGCAAGACCGGTCCACAATCTGCTGCGTTTCATAAATGTTGTCCTCCCTAATTTTCCTTTTTCCTATATCAGCGCTGATATATCCTTTTGGCATAAGATTGCAGTAATTACTTTGCACAAAACTTATGCTTTTATTTTAAATAAATTTAACAATTTGACAATAGGTTGTTCACGGATTGTCATCTTGGAGGACATAACCTGCAATTCATTCCTTTTCCGGAAAGTCAAACAGGCATACCTCCTGTGAGATATGCCTGTTTAACCTAAATCTTATGAAATATAAAAACAGTACTAGCATTACATTTTCGTCTATTCCCCGGTCAGTTCCGCCAAGATACGCCGCATGACTTCCGCTTCTGTTCCTGAAACCTTGTCTTCCTTGATTTTTGAACGTATATACTGCACGGTGTAATCGTTATAGAAAATAAGCTCACGATATTCTACCGGATGTGCCTGTATGATATCTTGTGGACTCAACGTTTCATCTGGTGACGCCATAATCACATCGAATAACTTTTCTATAACCCGGTCCGTGTCCACACCGCCATGCTCTACAATCTGCATATAGCAGTCCTGTATCTGTGAAACCGCATACTTCTGCGTATCCAGTGCCTCCTCTGCCACCTCCGGAGGAAGGGCCGCAAAACGTTCCCTGATGCTGGATTCATTATAATCTCCGTCCTGAGGCACCCAATAATCTGTGAGCTTGTAAGAACCATCTGAAGCCACGTCAAAGCTCAGTACTGCCGGCATGGAACTTGCACCCACAAGTGTGAATGGCTCCTCGTCATAGCTGACCGACTGTTCACATACCATTGCATAAACCTCTTTTGTTTCAATCGTCTTTCCTGTCTTGTCGTTCGTACGTTCCCCTGACAGCTCAGCCAGAGTCACATGGCTTTCACATTGAAAATCAACTTCTTCTCTGTCGTCTTTCCAATACTCAAGTATTGCTTCTTTAACAGCTACTTCCAGTGCATCCACTTTCTGAATCTTTTCTTTTGGATTTGTCATGAAACATACTGCCACAGCCGTGCATACAATTACTGCTGCAATCAGCATCCACAATACTGGTTTTTTATAATTCAGAACATTTTTAACTCTCTGTCTGATGTTTCCTTCGCCAAATGCCAGCGGACAAATTGCCGGTGTATGATGCCCGCTTCCAAAAGAAAGCAGCGTCATAGAATAGGATTTCCTTTCGTCCACCCCCATATTTCTGACCGCACTCTCATCACAGGCTACCTCAATATCACGGCATAGCAGGATATATGCCGCCCATATGGCCGGATTAAACCAATACACTGTTAAGACTAAAAATCCTATCGGTTTTGTCCAGTGATCATGCCGGCGTATATGGGCCTTCTCATGTGCTATCACATATTTCATCTTTGCAGAACTCATGTGGAAGGGCAGGTAAATCCGGGGACGGATCATCCCCAATACGAAAGGAGACCTGACGCGCTCACTCTGCCATATATTTCCGCGCACCCGCACGGCCGTCCTCATTCTGGCCTTTAGTATAAAAAAACTGCAAACCATATATAACAACATGAGTGCCATCCCGATCAGCCAGATGACAGACACGATATATGTAATAATCTGCAGTGGGTCTGCACTGGATGCAGGATCGGGTGCAAACTGCCGTGACAGGACCGGGTTCATAATCTGGTTAACTACATCTATCCCGCTGCTGATTGCCGGCTGTTCCATATGAACAAAATTCTCCGGTATCGTCTGGGCACTTGGAATCAGACTGAGAATGCTCTCAATTGAAAACGGAAAAATAAGCCTGATGCCAACTAAGCCCCAGAGTACACAGGTAACCCACCTTGGCGCTTTCTTTAACGGGAAACGTAAAAGTATCACTGCAAAAATCATCCAGCTGCCTGCAATACTCATGTTCAGAAGTTTTAAAAAAACTGCCTCCATGCTTATTCCTCCTCATAAGAATCAATCATTCGGCGGATTTCCTCTATCTGTTCTGATGACAGCTTTTTGTGTTTTGTAAATGCCGAAACAAATGCGGGAAGTGAGCCTTCAAAGGTTTTCTCCAATAGTTCATCAATTTCCGCTGCCTGCACCTCGTCTTTTGAAATGAGAGATGTTACAACGGCATTTTCATTCTTCAAAACGCCGCGTTCCGAAAGACGGCGGATGACTGTATAGGTTGTTGCCTTGGACCAGCCCAGCTTTTCTTTACAGAGCTTAACAAGCTGTGTGCTCCCAACAGGTTCATTCTCCCACAGAATCAGGCAGAAACGGTATTCGCTTTCAAAAACTTTCGGTGTATCCATTGGTTCATCCTCCTTGTGGGTTTAATTTATTCAACCTTTATTGTGAGTTTAACACATTAAACCCGGATGCGTCAATCTTATTTTAGATAAAAAAAGGCGTTTAAGAATCCATCATATCTTTAAAGACACTCTGTCATACTTTAAACGCTCATTTTTGTTGATTTTATATTTGTATCATTATAAAAACTTAATCTGTAATCTTCACCGTCTCAATTACCGGCTGGTTTTCTGCCGCAACGGTGCCGTTGCCATCCTCTACTTTTGTATCTTCACAAATTTTATCCACGATCTCCATGCCTTCTGTCACATGCCCGAATGCCGCGTACTCTCCGTCTAATGAGTCTGTGTCTTCATGCATGATAAAGAACTGGGAACTGGCACTGTCATAGTCCCGGGACCGGGCCATCGAGATGACTCCGCGTTTATGTGAGATAGGATTTTCCACACCATTCGACGAAAATTCACCCTTTATTGTCTTACCGGAACCCCCTGTCCCATTTCCCTGTGGGTCTCCTCCCTGAATCATGAAACCGGAAATGATCCTGTGAAATGTAAGGCCGTCATAAAATCCGTCATTCGCCAGATCTACAAAGTTCGTCACTGTGACCGGGGCTGTATCTGCATCTAATTCTACCTTTATTGTGCCGTAATCCTTCACGGTTATCTCTGCATGATGCTTTCCTGACAGGAGGTCTGCATTGCTCTGGTCTTCCCGACTCTGCTGTGCCTGCTCTTCTGGTTCCTGTTCTGTCTTTGACTGACAGCCGGCAAGTGAGAATGCAGCCAACATAATGGCTGAGATTATTAATATTTTTTTCTTCATTTGTCATATCCTTTCTGCTTCTTAATATACTTTATTTTATCTTCTTTATTTTCTTGTCCGCTCACAGTTAGCATTATACCATTACGCCACACGTAAGTCATCCCTTTTATCATCAGGAAAACATCCTTAAAAAGCATGAAAAAGCTGAAGGGAGCTGCTACACCGCTGATGTCATTCATCAGCCGGTACAGCAGCTCCCTTTCGCTTTCCTGTATCTGTTAAATCTTATTGGTCATAACTCGTTTTAAGATTCTTCATGTCCACTTGTTGACTCAACATTCACTTTCGCCTTTTTCTTCCTGAATCTGCGTACAGTCAGCACAGCCATGCCAAGGATCAGCAGCGGGCAGATGATGTTAATTGCCAGTCTCACTTTATCCACCAGTGTAATCGTATCTTTAAATACACTTCCCGGCATTGCACCGTTCATTGCTTTGGAGTTAGCGATAGTATAGAGCATGCGGTGCATGGCTTCTCTTCCATAGTGGTATACAGCCGGGTCGTTTTCATCGAAGTCGAACCGGGCGGATTCTTTTGCATAGGTCAGCTTTCCGTCTGCCCCGGATTCGATCATCTGGTATCCATCCATGAATACGCCTGTGTTTGCGTTATCTGTCAGGACAAATCCATTGAATGCCCATTCGTCTCTTAAGATTCCTGTGATCAGCGGGTAGGACGCGCCGGTCCATGTATATCCCACACGGTTAAATGCTGTCATGACCGCCTGGCAGGCACGGATTTCCCGGGTTGCGTTTTCGTATGTCCCGTCGTCATTTTTCCGGACGTAGTTCAACTCCACGTCGCCGTTCTTCATACACATTTCAAATGGAGTCAGGTAAATCTCCCTTGCTGCCTGTTCGTTCAGCCAGGTGCAGACTGCAAACTGCCCCTCTCTGTCACCGCGGTGGTTTTCCTGATCGTTAAATGCGAAATGTTTGATATATGTATACATGCCCTTGGATGCGGCCCCATATACTTCCTGTGAAGCAACTGTTCCTGAAAGGAAGGCGTCCTCAGAGTAATACTCCCCGTTTCTGCCGGAAAACGGTGTGCGGTGGATGTTCATGGACGGGGCGTACCATCCGTCAGCGCCGCCAATCAGTGCTTCATTCCCGATCATTGTCCCGTATTCCAGTGCAAGGTCCTGATTCCATGTCTGTGCCAGTGTCATCATATTCGGGAACATTGCCCCGGTACCTCCGTAAATCAGTCCTGACGCGGTGTCTGCATCAACACAGAACGGTTTGTTGACGGATTCCAGAAAATCTGTCCCGTAACCGGACTGTGCAATCATTGTAAAGTAATCCTCTGCCGTCAGCTGGTCTAAAAGATCCTCCCAGAGAGCATCATCGAAGTCCAGACCACGCATATCGATCAGTGATAACCCATTGTCTTTTCCATACACGATTTCATCGTCAAAACTCTTAGGATCCACAGGGCTTAAGGAGTCAAAGGAGTCGATCTTAGCGAGCAGTTCACTGCTAACCGTCTTCCCGTAGACAAACGAAGCCGGATTGCCTTCTTTATCTGTCCCGTTGATTTCATTTCCCCACGTGCTGACCTGGTCCATCGCCTTGCCGTCATGCTCCGGCCATGTTCCCTGCCAGTCATTTCTGGAAAGATATGTCACATCGCCTGCCGCCTCATCAAACAGATTGCTGATTTCCTGACCACTGTAGGAATCCTTTGCATAGGTAACTGTATCTACATCCGGATTTTCAGGAACGTAAACATCTGTCATTCCCGCATTTCCCTGCGCTGTCATTTTCTGTACATCAGCATTTCCTTTTGCTGCAAGAATATTATTGACTGCATCATGGGCATTTCGGCCAGCCGTAATATAATAATCCCCGGCATCTAAAATGTAAGTTTTTGCAGTCTTATAGTCATATGCTTTTAATTGTTCTTCCTTAAATGTGACAGTTACCGTCTGTGCTTCGCCGGGTGCAAGTTCCTCGGTCTTAGCATAGCCGGCAAGCTGTACCGATGCTTTTTCCACACCATTGGCCTTATCATATTCCGTGTATGGGCTCTGGGCATAGATTTCTACCACATCTTTGCCGGAAACGTCTCCCGTATTCTTTACATCAACCGTGACTGTGCACGTGTCTTTGTCCCATGCCGTTTTGAAGTTCTCCCACTGGAATTCTGTGTAGGATAATCCGTAGCCGAAAGGATAGCAGACTTCCGATGCATAGTCAAACTCTCCTGCATTCCCCTGACCAAGCACGGTGTCTTCGTATCTCGTCTCATAATATTTATAGCCTACATAAATGCCCTCTACATAGCTGACATAATTATATTTTGTGACCGTTCCGTCTTCATTGTAATACGCATAATCCCCGAAATTCTGTGCTGCCGGTGATGCCAGTGCATCTGCCGCAAATGTATCCACAGTACGTCCGGAAGGATTGGCTTTCCCTGTCAGGACGTCTGTGACCGAATCCATACTGCCCGGGGCATAGATGACAGAGTGAATATTCGGGTAATCAGCCAGCCAGTCCAGTTCCAGTGCCGCATTTGAGTTCACGACAAGGACGGTGTTGTCATAATTGTCATTCAAATACTGCAGGATTTCTCTTTCCGCAGAATCCGGCTCTAGATAGCTTCTCTCTTTATCTTCCTGACTGTCTGCATGGTTATACATGGAACGGGGCATATCGCGGCCCTCGCCTGCCACCCTTTTCAGAACATAAACCGGAACCGTATCTTTTACACTGTCCAGTGCTTCCTTCGAAAACTCTGACAAAGGACACTCGTTGATCCGGAAATCCTCGGCGTCACCAAAACTGATGGAACCACTTGCAAGTCCGTAATCCTTTCCGGCCCCCTCGGCATAGAACTGCCAGAGTGTATCGTTGATTTTCGCTCCCTTTTCCTCATATACATCCCTGAGGCCAGTTCCGCCTCCCAGCATACCGCCGCCTACGGTCAGTTTTGCCGTGTTCGCACTAAAGAAACTGAATGTAGAGTCTTCCGACAACGGCAGCATATTCTCTTCGTTTTTCAGAAGGACAATCCCCTCCTGAGAAATCCGCCCGGACAGGTCTGCCTCCGCATCGCCGATCTCGTCTTCTGTATAGTCTGCCTTGTTGTAGTTTAAGTCCAGACCTTCTGTTTCCGCTTTCGAGTTATCGATTGTCTTGTCTACATCACCCAGAATGCAGTTTACCATCCTGTCGTTTGACGCAAGCACGGTATTGGCCGCCACCATCAGCACAACCAGTACAATGGCAAGGACGCCTGAAATAATCGTGCGGATTACCTTGCCAAACATTTTTCCTTCCTTTTTCTCTTTCCTCTTCATGATTTCCTCCTTTAAACCTGTTTCATCCCACCGGAGTGTGCCTGCCACACCGGCTTTTATCGGAGTATATCACAAGAAATACCTTATTCGTTCCCGTCTGTCCCAGTCTGCCTTTTTTGCGTCGTAACTTGCACAGCCGGTATCGTAAGGCGCAGAAGAAAGATTTTATATTCCGTCTCTATTGTCACAAATCCCCCATACTTTTCAGCCGTATGGATGATACTTTTTATCCCGAAACCATGATAATTCCTGTCATGCTTGGATGTTCTCGGAATTCCGTTTTCCATCCTGATATCATCCTGATACGGGTTCTCAAACTGAATAAAAATCAGTCCCGCCTTTTTATGCAGAAGCAGGCTGATACACCGCTGGTCTGCCGGAAGTTTCCGGACACCTTCAATCGCGTTGTCGAGCGCATTCCCAAAGAGTGTATACAGATCCACGGCATCCATAAAATCCAGAAGCCCGCCGTCCGCGATACAGGTCAGGTTAATCTGCTCCTGACTGCAGACAAGGCTTTTTTCCGTCAAAACAGTATCCAGAATCGTATTGCCGGTCTGGGGCATGGCATCATAAATCATCACCGACTCCTCGATTGAGTCAATCGCATCAGACCTCTTTTCCAGATTATCGATACCCCTAAGCGCCGCCACCTGATGTTTCAGGTCGTGGCATTTGCGATTAATAATATCAATCGTCTCCTTCGACATCTCGTACTGTGCCTTATGGCGCATCCAAAGCTGTTTCTGCACATTTAGCTCCTCCTGGAGACTAAGCTGGCTCATCTGTTTTAACTGGCTGTAGAGGACAAAGATACAGCAGAACAGGGCGTAAATACCGTGTATCGTTTCGAAGTCCCTGACCGAAGCTGCCACACTCATCCCCAGAACAAGGAACAATACGATTGTCATAAACCCAAAAGACTTCACGGCGCTGGTCGCATAATGCTTCTCCTTTGCCATCTTCCTCGCAAAAATATAATAGGACAGCACATAAACACCTGCATGGACGGCCAGATGCAGAAGCGTGCCAGGACCTGTGCCTAAACCAGTGAAGCCTTTTATGATAAGCCTCAGGCAGTATGCGATATGCTCCGTAAGATACGCGCAGGTTGCACAGTACACAGCTTCCTTCAAAGATACCCTGAACGGAATCCACACCAGTACTGCCATCAGGAAAAAGACAAAAGCACAGACCAGCATGGTACCCGTCACGGTCATTCCGGTGTCCGCTGTCATAAACACTGAAATACCATCTTGATATTCAAACAGGGCCACCATAACCATGCACTCCAGTAAAACTGTAAACACAAACTTTTTCAAGAAATTTTCCCTTTTCTCCAGACGCACTGCATAAACAATCAGGGCCGTAAATAATTCTATCGGGAAAGACAGATTTTCCATACGATTTTCTCCTTCTACAGATACCCGGTTCCCAGATAATCCGACAATGCTTTCAGGAACTGTTTCTTCTTGGGCCTGCTGACGGGAAGTTCATATTCCCCGGCCATGACAGTTTCCTTCCGGACCCCTGTCACATTTTTCAGATTAACCAGATAGGAATTGCTGCACCGCACAAAATGACACTCCGCAAGTTCACGCTCCATCTGCTGCATGGAGCAGCGCATAACATATGTCTTATTCCTCGATACAATATGGAGATTATGGTTCTTCACCTCTATGAATAAAATATCATTTGTAGAAACGCGCTCTTTTCGCTCATCAACCGGAAGCAGAAGATATTTCTCCTCCTTCTTTTTCAGCAGTACTAACGCCTTCTTCAGCTTCATGGAAAACTGTGCGTAGGTAATCGGTTTCAGCACAAAATCCAGAGCATCGACTTCGTAGCCTTTGATCGCATACTGCGCCATTGTTGTTATAAAAATAAGAATAACGGCCGGGTCACTGCGGCGGATCTTTTCTGCCGCCTCCATCCCATCCATATGTTTCATCTTAATATCCATCAGGATAATATCCCATACCGGCTTGTAATCATCAACAATATCCAGCCCGTCCTTAAAAAATGTAACCTGGAAAGACTGGCCGTTCTCCTGCTCGAATTGTTTGATATAGGCATCCAGCCTGCCCTGATATTCTTTTTCATCTTCTACAACCGCAATGCGAATCATATTTCCCACCTCTTTTTCATGCGTCACGTACTGCTTTGGCATTATAAAACAAATTATAGCATTTTTCTGATGTGGTTGTCATTGCTTAAACTAAATGAAAAAGAGGTGCCGCAATTAACCGGCACCCCGAATATAACAATTCCTTTGAAAATATGTCCTCTCCCTTTACCTTATTTCATAAGCCCTCTTATGTGCAGATTGCGATTATGCAATTCATTTTTTTCGTTCAGAAGCAGATTTCTCAGAAACACCTCGAGATACTCTGTTGTTTCGTAAATCCCTTTTTGCAGGTTCGTATAATTAGCACGAACAAGTGCATTTCTGAAATACCATGCATTTTCCGCAAACATATCATTAGTCACAGAAAAACCAAGTGATTGTAAATACTTAATAAAGAATACTGCGGTTGTTCTTGTGTTGCCTTCTCCAAAGATATGGATTTGCCACAACCCTGAAACAAATACCGCAAAATGATGGATAATATCGTTCATTGAAAGTCCCTTATAACTAAAGCTCTTTTCCTGCGAGAAATCATATTCAAGAGTAGCACGAAGTTCTGAAGCACTTCCGTATATAACAGTCGCACCATCTAAAACCCACTCTTTTTTTGTAATATTATAATCTCTTATCTTTCCGGCGTGCTTATATATACCCTGAAACACTTTTCGGTGGATTGATATATATTCATTTGGAGAAAACGAAAACGCTGTTTCCGACAGTATCCCTGCAATTCGTGCCGATACCTTATCCGCTTCTTCAGTACGCTCACCATCGGAAGCCTCCGGTCTTTCCTCATAATAACTGTCAATAATATCTTGAGCTTCCTTTATCGTGATTTTACCTTCGATATTTTGAATAGCGGTGTCAATCAGATATTTTGAAGGTTTTAATCCGTCTACCGCCTGCAAACCGATCGCTGTACTCCATGCATAACCTTTACTGCGCTTATCAGGCTCAGACTCTTTCAAATATTCCTTAAAGGGGTCTTTGTTCATATCACTATCTTTATTCTTTTCGTAATCAAAATTCATCCCTTATTTCCTCCTCCAAACAGCGCCGAAATAGTACGGTTATTTCACCTGCTTATTTTAACATATGGACCTCCACTTAACAACTGTATCGCCCAATCACAAAAAATCCCGGAAACTATGTCCGGGATTTCATGCATTTCAGTGTAACGAAGATTGCAATTGCCGTTGCAATAAGAAATTCAGCAAATATCACTGAACCATTCCATATCTCAAGATAAAAGTGTCCAACGAAGTATACTGCAAAAAATATCAGGTAAATTCCAACTACATACAAGATACAGTGGATCATTTTTGTGCGTTTTCTTTCCCTCACCAGCATCTGTTCCTGCTGCTTTTCAAGCATCTCTGTTTTTATGGAAAGTTCATCTATTTCAGATGGTTTCAGAAGATAATCGATTGTAACGTCAAACAGACCGCTTAAAGCTACAATCTTCTCCAATTCCGGTACCGCCTGACCCGATTCCCATTTCGATATCGACTGTCTTGACACATCTAGTTTTTCCGCCAGCTGCTCCTGTGTTAAATCCCTGCTTTTTCGCAGTGCTAATAATTTTTCTGAAAAATTCATTTCATAGCCTCCTTTAGTTGATGTCACCATCATAGCAGATAAAACGGTTGCACTCTATATAGGAGGCTGTATATTTGCGCAACCGGGGGTGGAAATAGCTAACATTTTGAAGTATCAGTTCTCCTGCAGCATCCTCCACAATGTACTACGGCTGATTTTCAGGCGTTTGGCTGCCTTCGACTGATTCCAGTTTTCCTGCTGCAAGACGCATTCAATGATTCTTTTATCTATCTGCTTTAGGGGCATAGATGTATCTACTTTCAGGAAGAATGCATCCTCCACTGTTTTTTCTTCACCCAGTTGGTAACGTACCATTGATTCACTGATGTATAAGTCTTTTGTCTGCATTACTAATAGGGATATTATCTGTGAAAGCTGAGTAATATTCCCCGGCCAGGGATATTTTTTCAATTCATCCATTGCAGTTTCCTCAAAACCGAAAATTCTTTTACCATAATCTGCGTTATAATAATTCAGAAGAATATTGCTCAGGAATTCAATATCGCCTTTATGATTCCTGAGAGGAGGCATTTTAAAAACATTTTTCCCCATCCACTCTAAAAGCTTCTCATATAATTCAGGGCTCTCATCAGAATTACCACTATTTTCATTCACTGCAGCTACAACTTTGCAGTTCCTCTCTGCCAGATAATCATATAGAAGGATCTGCACTTCCGGCTGTAGTTTAGGCAGGTCAAATAAAAATAAAAAAGAATCCTGCGCATAAAGCGGAGATTTGGATGATAAAAATAATTTTTCGAAAATAGGACGGTCTAACATGGCACAGTCCACCCGATAGGAAAGTACACTTTTCTCCCTGTTAGCATACTGGTATAGTATATAAGCTAACGTACTTCTGGATGTTCCCTTTTCCCCAATAATAGTACACGGAAAAAAATCATTAATTCTCTTTTTCAAATCAATGGTATTAATGACTTTTCGCTGCATACAGTACGAATAGAATACCGGCAGCGGATAAACATAGCGCATATCCATGATGATAGGAAAGAGATTCCCTTTTCTTGCTTCTGGATGATGCTGTGCAATTGACATCGACAGGATTTCATCAAATTGACGTTCTAAAAGATTATTATTCATCTGCAATCCATCCTTTTCCCATTTAAAAACGAACAAGTATCCATATATTATTAAGAACTTTTTCAAGTCACGAATACCTACAATTATTTTCCTTTTACTTTCGTTTCTCTATTAATCATATCACCAAACCTATCTGATTTGTTAAATATTTTCCTTCAAATAAATTTTTTATAAACTCTGGTAAGGGTTTCAGGATCACCAAAGCCTCCGGCTTTTGAAATGACACTTATCGTTTTTCCCTTACTGTCCTTTGCCACAGATACTACAATGCCGGGTTCTATCTGGTACAACGGCTGTAGAATATGGATAGCGAGATGTTTTAATACCTCATACAAGGTATCGCCTCCGACCACTAAAAGAATATATGTTTCCATTCCTTCCAGAATATCAGCCGTCAGTTTGCCAAACCTTTTTGCCGTCTTTTTCCTTCTGTCTTCCAGTTCGATACCACACTCAAAATCAGGTACAGATACCTGCGGGTCTGCCGCCAATACAGCAGCCCTGTTTTTTTCCCAGAATCCCCTAATCTCTTTAACAATATACCGGTCACTAGTATTTGTCATGTAGCAGACAGGAACCCCCTCTGTCTTCAAACTTTTGCTCTGTTCAACAGCTATTGGATGAAGGCTTCCTGATACAATCAGCATTCTCCCATCTGAAATCTCTTTTCCTTTCATCCCCCCAACACATCCAAATAACTCTGAAAATGCCGGAACCAAACCTCCGCTCCCCGCCGCTACCTTAATTTCTTTCTGTTCATTCAATTCCCGAACAGGATTTATATAATCCGCTTCTATAATTGTGTCCGGCAGCACAATACAGGGGTGGGTTGTGACTCTTTCTGGATTCTCTCTCCACACCTTATAAGACATACAGAACGAATCCGACTGTTCAGCTATGATTTCAGCTATTTCCGAACTGAGGACTGGTTCGAACGGGTCCTTTCCGAAAGTACTTTGTGCAACTGGGATTTCCTGTATATACTGAATTCCCTCTTTCGTTGTCCGTCCCAGATCCAAGTAAGCCGGTTGAAATAATAATTCCCGAATATTTAATGCCTTTGCAAAAGCTGTTAATTCACTTCCGATGTTCCCTCTAAGCGCAGAATCTGTTTTTTTATAAAAATACCTGATTCCTGCTTTTTTTCCATCTGCCGCCGTCCGATATACCCGTTCATAGGCCTCTTCTTTTTTTAAGTGCCTTGATTCGGTTGTTACTACCAACACCTGAGTATCTTCTTTCATCGTTTCTATACTTACAGGATATTCCCTAACAACTTTTGTCATATATCCTTTTTCTGCAAACAATACACCGCAGTCCAAAGCACCGGTGAAATCATCTGCAATCACCAGACACTCTGCCATATCAAGCCTTCCTGTTTTTTGACATAAGAATTGCCGCCTCTATTGCTTCCACAAGACTTTCCTCATTTGCACGCCCTTCTCCGGCTTTCCCATAGGCGGTGCCATGATCAACGGAGGTACGGATAATCGGCAGTCCGATCGTACAATTGATTCCGCTCATGCTCGTATATTTTCTGGTTTCCATATCAAGTTTAAATCCATTAAGTTTCAGCGGAATATGCCCCTGGTCGTGATACATAGCCACTACAATGTCGTATTGCCCTGCCAGAGCCTTTACAAAAACTGTATCCGGAGGTACCGGACCTTCTACATTAACACCTTCCTTTTTCGCACGTTCGACAGCAGGAATAATTGCTTTTTCCTCCTGATCACCAAACAGACCGTTTTCAGAGCTGTGTGCATTAAATCCCGCGACCCCAATCTTTGGGTCCTGATACCCCAGCAGGCGCATTCCTTCCTTTGCCAGTCCGATTACATCATAAACACGCTGCTCTGTAATCAGGTCACAGGCATCCTTCATAGATACATGGGTTGTCACATGAATCACACGAAGTTCATCGCTGCACAGCAGCATGGCAAATTTTTCAGTATTCGTTAATGCTCCCAGAATTTCCGTATGCCCTGAGTATAGATAACCAGCCATATTGATGGATTCTTTACTAATCGGACCGGTTACCACCGCATCTATCTTATTCTGCATTGCCCAGCGGACTGCTTTTTCTATGTACCCGTAAGAAGCCTTTCCTCCTAAAGCTGTCGAGACTTTATACTTCCAGTCCTGATGATCCAAAAATCCCATATTTACATAATCGACAGTTCCGAATTCTCCCTTTGCTTCTTTTGCGTCCTCGATTTCTCTCAATATAAGTTTTGAATTCAGAAATCTTCGGGCATCCTCAAGCGCTGCAGTGTCACCAATAATAACAGGGATACAGGTGTCATAGATTTCTGGATGCCCAAGTGCCTTCAACGCAATCTCAGCTCCTATTCCTGCAGGTTCTCCCATTGTAATTCCAATCAAAGGTTTCATTTCATCCTACCATCCTTTCACTATTCGTAACGGTTATTGTTTTTGAATTCATCTACCAGCATCGGCATAGTCCGTACCCCCGCTCCCATATCTACACGGAAATCCAGTCCTGTCACTCCACTGGCCTCCGGGGAGAATAACCACAGCGCCACATTGACAACCTCATCTACTGTAGGCAGCCGCCCGAGTGCGGTGCCATTTTCCTGCATCCGGAGAAGATCACCTCCCTGTTTAATCGTTCCCGGTGTAGCGACACAATAGGGAGAAATACAGTTACAGCGTACTCCGTACACTCCCAGTTCATTGGCAAGTACGTAGGTAAGATTACGGACAGCCCCTTTACTTGCCCCATACGTGCTGCACCCCAAAGTACCAAGGCTTGCTACAATAGATGCCGTATTTAGGATAATTCCTTTATTTTTCACCAGTTCCGGTGCGGCAAAACGGCAGCCATACCAGACTCCTTTGACGTCTATATCCATATACCGGTCAATCATATCATCCTCGCAATGCGCAATATCATATGCGGTCTCGCCCTGAATACCTGCATTATTCCAGATCATATCCAGTCTGCCAAAAGTCCTGACTGCAAATGCGACCATCTCCTCGCAGTCTCTTGCCTTGCTTACATCCGCTTTAACAAAAGCCGCCTCACCGCCCAAAGTGTGTATCTCCTCCACAGTTTGTTCCCCGGCCTGCTCATTGATATCTGTGATGACCACCTTTGCACCTTCTTCAGCAAACCTGATTGCTCCGGCCTTTCCGAATCCGGAAGCCGCACCAGTGATTATAATAACTTTATCGTTCAAAATTTTCATGCTTACCTCCTTGTTTTCCTGTTCATGGTTTCTGTTTTATACCACTTTAAATCTCATAGGGATTTTTTTGCTTAAATTTTTCAATATCCCAGGGCATCGTCCGGACAGCCGCACCAAGGTCTACCCTCAGGTCAAATCCTGTTACCGCAGAAGAGGCATCCGAAAGCAGAAACAAGGCGGCCCCAATCACTTCATCTACTTCAGCCAACCGGTGGTAGACGGTTCCGCTGCTCTGCAGTTCTAGCAGTTCTGGTCCCTGATCAATCGTTCCTGGCGTCGCTACACAATATGGGGAAATACAGTTGCATCTCACTCCATGCATACCCAGTTCCCACGCCACCGTGTAGGTCAATGTCTGAACAGCCCCTTTTGCCGGACCATATGTACTGCATCCAAACGTGCCTAGCGATGCAACAATAGATGCTGTATTCAGAATCACACCCTTTGTCTTAACCAGCTCCGGTGCTGCAAAGTGACAGCCATACCAGACCCCTTTGACATCTATATCCAGATAACGGTCAATCATATCTTCCGGACAGTGGAAAATATCATAGTCTGTCTCTCCCTGGATTCCGGCATTGTTCCAGATCCCATCGAGTCTTCCGAACTTATCTACTGCTGCCTGAACCATATTTTTCACATCATTTTTATCTGCCACATTCGTCCTGACACCAATTGCGCTGCCTCCGGCCTCTTCTACCATACGGACAGTCTCTTTCGTCCCTTCTTCATTAATGTCGGCGGCAATTATTTTAGCCCCCTCCTGCGCTAACCGGACGGCTCCTGTTCTCCCGAACCCAGAACCGGCTCCGGTAATAATAATGACCTTATCCTTCAATCGTTTCGTTGTTTCCATATAATACCTCCTCCTGATACATTGTGCGAAATCATTAGAAACGGATGTCTTTAAATCTTCTGATGTGCTGCGTAATCGCGGGTTCTATCGGAAGCCGCTCTGCACTGGATGCCCCGTAAAAGCCTGCAACACCCTTCGTGTTCTGTAAAATATACTGTGCATCTTCAGGCGTCGCAATCGGCCCCCCGTGGCACATTACGATTACCTCGCTGTTAATCGCTTTTGACGCGTCGCAGACATCCTGTACAAACTTGGCAGCCTCGTTCAGAGACATGGCCCATTCCATTCCCACACTGCCTCCGGTGGTGCATCCGCAATGGGCAACGATCACATCTGCACCGGCTTTCGTCATCTTTTCCGCTTCATCAACTGCCCAGGCATAAGGCGTGGTAAACAAATCCATCTCGTGTGCAATATGGATCATCTCCACTTCATTGTCAAATTTAAAACCAGTCTGTTCAAATTCACGGCGCATTCTTCCATCAAAATTGGCAATTGTCGGAAAATTCTGTATACCGGAAAAACCTATATTTTTTACTTCCTGTAAAAACTGCTCCATGAACCGAAACGGATCATTCCCAAAGACTCCTGCGATAACAGGAGTGTGTTCAACGATAGGCAGCACCTCCCGCGCCAGTTCCATCACAGTAGTATTAGCATCTCCCAAAGGCATGAGTCCTGCTGTTGAACCAATTCCGCTCATACGGTATTTCCCTGAATTGTAAATTATGATGAGGTCAGTGCCCCCCTGCTCTTCCAGTTTTGCACTGATTCCAGTTCCTGCACCAGTACCGATGATCGGAATCCCCTGTTCCATGTTTTCGCGAAACCTTCTTAAAATTTCAGTCCTTTCAATCCTTCTGGATCTTAAATGATTATTTTCCATATTCTCCTCCATTCCCACATATTCTGTGGTTTTCCTTATTCATTTTACGCCAGCATTTCCAATATCGTATCCGCAGCCAGTTCAGCAAAATCCGCATCATTGATGTGATATTTCGATTTTATCAGCTGAATCTGTGGACATAATTTATTTTCTAATGTCTGAAACAGTACCTCATCTGTACCAGGCTCATATAAAGCGGCCCCTTTTTTGTCTACAGCGGATAATCCCCCAAGTGGCAGGATTACAGTTACTTTCCCATTTGACTGATTTAATTTTTCCGAGAGATCACCAGCGATTCTCTTGTTTTCTTCTGCATTACTTCTTACAAATCTTAAATTTGCATTATGCAGGTAAGTCTTTCTGCCCGCAAAACGTTCCGGGACAGGATTCGGCGGGACAACTCTTATCATATCGACTCCTCCCGGGATGACTACCTGCGGAATTCCCGCCCTTCCGGCCGCCGTACACCGGTATGCCCCGTCAGGGTAACATCCCTCACAGACCGGATTGCTAAGTTCCGGAAGGGATAAGTCCACCAACCCCTGAATGCTTCCCTGGTCAATCAGGTCCTCCATAATCTTTCCGCCGATACCTGTTGTATGAAATACCCAGACTTCAAACCCCGCCTGTTCCAGCTTTTCCCTGATGTGATTTCCGCACGGTGTTACAACACCCCACATACTGACCGCAATAACCTTTTTTTCGGCCGCTTTCAAAGGCGCTTCAGCACGGAGCATTCCATCAAGTGCTGCCACTGCTTTCCCGACAATCATTCTGAAAATAGAATTCACTCCGGATATATCTACCAACGGATTTAAAACCATCGTATCCTTTATGCCGAAGAACTGCATCTGGTCTCCGTCAAGCGTCGCAATCGTCGATATCAGAACCTTTGGAAAGCCTACAGGCAGGCACGCCATTGCCTTTGAAATCATGAAAGTCCCCTGACCTCCGCCCATTCCAATAATACCGTCGATTCTGTGTTCTTCAAAAAGTGAGGATACAATTCGGGAGGCTCCCTTTCCCATGATCTCCAGGCACCAGGACGGTTTCCCGCTATTTTTTAGTTCTTCGAGTTCATATCCTGCTCTTAAAGCCACCTCCCGGGCTGAAATATCAGGTGTGACATCCGGCTGTTCCATAATACCAATGTCTACTAACAGTGTCTGATATCCATATGTTTCAAGACTCTGCTTCAGAAAAATGTTCTCTTCTCCCTTTGTATCCAGAGTCCCTATTACCATTATTGTTTTCAAGCCGTTTCCCTCCATTTTTCAATTCCGACTAATGAATTTGTCTTATACATCCTTCTTCTGCACATCTGCAAATACCGCGACTATAATCAGAATTCCCTTAAAGAGAAGCTGCCAGTAATAAGAAACTCCCAACAGATTTAGTCCATTGCTCATCAGTCCGAGAACCAGAGCACCCATCACGACTCCAAATGCATTGCCGACTCCACCGTTAAAGCTGACCCCGCCTAAAACCGCAGCGGCGATTGCATCACATTCCAGTCCTTCTCCGGCTGTTGGCTGTCCCTGATAGATTCTGGATGCAGACATGATTCCTGCCAGAATCGCCAGTGCCGCCGAAAGGACATAAACAATCACAACATCCCTGCGGACCGGAATCCCTGCATATACTGCTGCACTGCGGTTACCCCCGATCGCGTACATATGGCGGCCGAATATAGTCCGGTGCAGCAGGATCGAGAAAATAATGATAACCAGAATCAAGACACAGACAGTATTCGGGATTCCCAATATCTTTCCATTTCCAAAGCTGTAAAACAGCTCATTTTTTGCCTTTATAGGAATGCCTCCGGATATCAGGTATGCGGCGCCGCGAATGATATTCTGCATCGCAAGTGTCACGATGAAAGCCGGTATTTTCGTACAGGCCACCAATGCACCGGTAATACATCCAATCAGTACTGCAGCCAGAAATGTAACAAGCAGAGCGGCCGGGAAGCCTAACCCCAGCTGTAACAGCTTGACCATAAACACTCCTGCAAATGCAATTATGGAACCTACTGACAAATCAATCTCACCGATAATCAGACAGTATGTAAGGGCAAACGCCAGCAGACCATTCGTTACAATCTGTTTTAAGAGATTATTAAAATTCATTACGGTAAAAAAATTTTCAGATACCACACACATGAAAACAAACATGACCGCAAACGCAATTAAAATCCCCCGCTGCTGCTTTAATATAGAAGGCTTTTTACCTAAATTGTTTTTCATTCCCTCATTCTTTCCTTTCTGTCGTATAGCCCGTTGCATATTTCATAACCTCCTTCTGCGTTAATCCGGCTTCTGCGGAGTTGTTCAGGATTGTCATCAGCCTGCCTTCATACATCACGGCAATCCTGCTGCTTAAATTCAATACCTCCGGAAGTTCCGAAGAAATCAATATGACTGATATCCCCTGTTTTACCAGATCCGAGATCAGGTAATAAATGTCTGATTTTGCGCCAATATCAATTCCTCTTGTAGGCTCATCAAAAATAATGATGTCTGCCTGCGTTGCCAGCCACTTGGAAACAACTACCTTTTGCTGGTTGCCTCCGCTTAAGAATTCACACAGTTGGTTGGTGTCCGCCATCTTTATAGACAGACGGTGGGCATATTCATCAATAATCTCCTGCTCTTTTTTCCGGTCTATATGGATTCCACGGATAAACTGCTTTAACACAGTAAGTGTAATATTATAGGAGACACTCTTTTTCAAAACCAGACCGGATACTTTCCTGTCCTCAGGAACCAGAGCAATTCCGTGGTCTATGGCATCCGCAGGGCAATGAATCGATATTTTCTCTCCTTTGATAAGCATTTCCCCCTCTTTTAGCGGGTCTATCCCAAAGATGGCCCGTGCAAGCTCTGTGCGTCCCGCGCCCACAAGACCTGCGAATCCCAAAATTTCTCCCTTTTTTAAGCTGAAACTAACATCCTTTAAATACTTGTTTTTGAAGTGCTTTATTTCCAGAACCGGAGCTCCCACCTGAAATTCAATTTTTTCAAATAACTCCTCCAGCTGTCTTCCCACCATCAGAGAGATCATTTCATCCTGTGTAATCTCCCCAATTTTTCTGGTTGCCACAAACTGGCTGTCCCGCAATATAGTTACCTTGTCACAGATACGGTAAATCTCCTCCAGCCGATGGGAGATATAGATAACAGAAACCTGTTTCTTTTTCAGTTTTTCTATCTGCACAAACAGGCTTTCTACCTCTGAATCAGTAAGGGCGGCCGTAGGTTCATCCATGATGATAATCTCTGCATTAAATAGCAGGGATTTTGCAATCTCCACCATCTGCTGTTTGGCAATACTTAAGTATTTTACTTTAGTCGTGGCATCCAGGCCAAGTCCCAGCTCATCCAGAATCCGCTGTGCCCTCTGGTTCATTTCGGTATTGTCGAAAAAGTATTTTCCCTTCTTTTTCTCCGTTCCTAAGAAAATATTTTCTGCAATTGTCATTTCATTCACCAGGCAGATTTCCTGGTGAATGAAACTAATATGTAAGTCCCTTGCGGCTCCCGGGGAATGGATATTTACCTTTTCCCCTTGCAGGAATATTTCTCCGGAATCCATCGGGTAGATACCTGAGAGTATTTTCATCAGTGTGGATTTTCCCGCACCATTTTCTCCCAGAAGTGCATGTACCTCACCCTTCTCTAATGCAAATCTGACATCTTTTAAAACGGTGACGCCATAAAATGATTTATTGATATGGTTCATTTCCAAAAATGGTTTTCCACTCAATATACAACCCTCCTATCATCCGCCTGTTATTACTCCTCATAAGAAGGCGTGACTGCTTCATTCAGATTCTTAGCTGTAATCAGGGTGACATCGTTGTATATAATCCCTTCGACATCCTTTCCATCAAGAGCATCATACATCGTATTCATTGCCGTTTTCCCAAGTCCGACCGGATTGATATCTAACCCGGCATACATTGCACCTTCCTCAATATAGTCATATACTTCTTTCGTGCACTCATTTGTTGTGATCACAATATCGTCACGTCCTGCCGACTTACATACCTGGGCACATGCTGTGGTGGAAGGGCTGCTCCATCCCCAGAAGCCATTCATATCGGGATTTGATGTCATTACGTTTTCGATAACTCTGGTTGCCGTCTCGGAGTCCCACTCATCATCGCAGTTGTAGATCCTTTCGATATCCGGGTATTCAGCAATTGCATCGTCAAAACCTTTCAGCCTGTCCACACCCGCTAATGTACTTGTATAGCAATAGGTTACAACCTTCCCTTTGTATTCCCCGTTTTTTTCTTTCAGCCCCTCAGCGAGAGCTTTTCCGCCGTTATAGCCGATATCATAATCGCTAATCAGGCACTGTGCTACAGCCAGATCATAGTCCTCTTCATTAAGAGGGCGGTCAAAGGTCAAAAGCGGGATTCCTGATTGTTTCAGAAGGTCCATACTTGGCAGGCAGCCGTCAGCGTCCATCGGGGCCATGAGTACACAATCCACACCTTTGGTAATCATATCCTCAACTTGGGAAAGTTGTTTTTCCTGATCCCATTCCGGAGAATAAACGATAACCTCGTCCCCTTCTTTTGCGGCTTCTTTAATGCCGGTTACACACATGGTATAGAATGTCTGTTCCAGAGTTCCCACCTGAACCGCTATCTTCCTTCCGCCTTTACCAGAATCCTTAGTCTTGTCCGTCTCTGTCTGCTGTGATGTGTCTTTTGGAGTCCCGCTTTCTGTTTTTCCACAGGCTGCTAACATAACTACCATTGCTGCTGCCATAAAGATTGATGTTAATTTCCTTATTTTCATAAATTTTCTCCTTCCAATTTCGACTATGTGATATTATCTCTATGCTATTTTTAAGCCTTATCCGGGTTGCCCGATGCCTTTCCATGAATAGGTTCCCATAAGTGGCCATGTCTTGCATCGCCCTCTGGTGCAATTTCAATAGCTAATGCTTTTACAAGTGAATGGGCAATTGGGAAATCATGATGATTTCCATTTCCCGTCGCTACACAATCCCCTTCTTTTACCTCGTAGAAATCTCCGTTGTCCTGTACAACTCCGCTTCCTTCACAGATGATCCAGAATTCATCAAAATCATGATAGTGGTTATCAAAATTGGTATTCCGGTAATAGTAACACGGAGTTCCGGCTCCAAGTGCACTCTCGTTTTTCGGTATATCACTGTTATTCACCATGAACAGATTAATATCCGCGTCCTTCCATTCCCCGCCAATCAGAAGAATATCGACATTCCTGATAAAGAAGAAAGGGGGTTTAAAAATACCCTTTACCGTAAATTCCTTTGAAGTTGTCTTGTAGGTCTCATATTGATTTACCACCGTAACCTTTCCTTTGTCATTAACCTCGCATGCCCCGCAGAGTACAGTGAATGCTAATGACGGACAGTCTTCATTCACCTGAATACTTTCTTCCTGATGAAAGCAGATTTTCCGGAACATCTTCAATTCTGTCCATGCGGGTAAATCCTCATAATTATAATTTCTTACTACTGGCATTTTGCATACCTCCTTGTCTGTTTGATGAGATTAAAATAGCATGTATCACAAAAAGCGTCCATAATTCATAAGGTAATAGTACTAAAATGAAACACTTTTTTTGTTTTTATTTGTGTATTTTATATAGTTCCGAATATAAAACAGAAAAAGGCTGCCGCACCTATAAATTTGATATGCTCCCTTCTAGGTAGACAAGTGAAATAAT